>NZ_JBXVPZ010000047.1:0-35544 GCF_057961495.1 Streptomyces sp. P5F9
CACCCCCGGAAAACCACCCCCGCCCCCGCGCCTCATGCGCAACACACAACGCCAGCGCGGTCTTTCCGACGCCGCCCAGCCCCGAGACGGCAGAGATGACGACGGACTCGGAGCCACCACCGACCCTCGGATCGAGCGCACCCAACAACTCGGCCACCTCGTCCTCACGACCGGTGAAGACGGCGGGCGCGGCAGGCAGCGCGGACAGTGCCGTGGGGGAGGGCGCCCTACGCGGGGACTCCGATTTCCCCGTCACAGGCCCGTGGAACGTACCGCCCCGAAAGTCGAAGTAATCCCCGTCGCCCACTGACCCCGCCCACCGCTCGTCCCCACGCAGCACCACCCACTGCCGTACCCCATAGTGCCCGGGATGTCAGTGGGGCGTCCTAGGGTCAACAGACACATGCAGGGCGTCTGTTCGTTGCGGAAAGGGGCGGCACGTGGGGGATGGCATTCAGTGGCTGGTGGGCGCCACGACGAGTTCCGGTTGGATGCTGGACGTCCACTTCGCCCGCGGCATCGGAGCCGAGGAACTCGCGCTCCGCATGGGCGCACCGCCCGGGGCGACGGCGGAACCGATGACCGACACCGAGATGGCCGAACTCGACATCGACGGCTACCCCGATCGCGGGCCGGGCAGCGCCGTGATCCGCGTCGGCGAGGACGCCGGCTGGGCGTTCGCCATCACGTACGGTCCCTACATCGAGCGGCTGGCGGAGGTCTCGCGGGACGGCGTAGAAGCCGTCCATTACCACTACAACTCGGAGCACCCGCCCACCATCGTCATGTACGCGCGCGACGGCCGCACCGTCTGCGGATTCGGGCTCTGCGAGGAGAACAACCGCTACGGGGACGAACCCGATCTGCTCCTGCCCGACCTCGTGGCCGCCGGGATCATGCACCCGGACGGGGAGACCTACCGCGACCCCGGCATCGGCATCGACGACTACGCCGACCGCAAACGCCTCGGCCTGGCCGTCTTCGAGGAACGCTTCGGCCTCTCCCTGCCCCGCTCCGTACTCGCCGAAGACCCCCTCCCGGTGTACGCGATCATGGGTTCACCGGCCCCCGACTTCGAACAGATCTCCGCGTGGGCCGCGGCCAACGACAAACCCGTGCCCGACACACACCTGCGCCTGATCCCGGCCGGCCTGCGCAAGGAGTACGAGCGGGCCACCGACCCCGAGTGGTGGCAACGACGGGCACACCACCTCACTGCACGCGTCGAGTGGAGCCCCCATGCATGAACTCACCCACCCCCAAGCCCGCATCATCGCCGTCCAGGCCCAACTCCTCGACGCCCACCGCCCGACGGAACTCCACGCGGTCGTACGCCAGTTGACCCTGCTCCAGATCGATCCGATCGCCGCGATCGCCCCCAACGCCGACCTGGTCGCCTGGAGCCGTCTCGGCTCGTCGTACGCACCGGACGAGCTGACGGCGGCACTCAAGGAGCGGACCCTCCTCGAACTCCGGGCGATGATCCGGCCGAGTGAGGACCTGGCGCTGTACCGCGCCGACATGGCCGTATGGGAAAGGGAATCGAAGCACTACCGCGAGTGGGTCGCCGCCAACGACGCGTGCAGGCGGGACATTCTGGAGCGGCTCGGCGGTCAAGGGCCGCTCACCTCAAGGGAGTTGCCCGACACGTGTGCGGTGCCGTGGAAGTCGTCGGGGTGGACGCACAACCGTAACGTCAGTCAGCTGCTGGAGCTGATGGTGCTCAGAGGGGAAGTCGCCATCGCGGGGCGGGCGGGGCGTGAGCGGCTCTGGGACCTGGCCTCACGCGTCTACCCGGACGAACCCGCCGTCCCGCTCGACGAGGCACGCCGCCGACGGAACGAACGGCGGCTGCGCGCGCTCGGTATCGCCCGGGCCACCGGCACCGCACTCCCGGTCGAACCCGCCGTCGTCGGCGAGGCCGGCGAACCGGCCGTCGTGGAAGGGGTGAAGGGGGAATGGAGGGTCGATCCGGCGTACCTGGAGCGGCCGTTCAGCGGGCGGGCCGCACTGCTCTCGCCGTTCGACCGGCTGATTCACGACCGGAAGCGCACCACCGAACTCTTCGGCTACGACTACCAGTTGGAGATGTACAAGCCGGCCGAGAAGCGCCGCTGGGGTTACTTCGCACTGCCGATTCTCTACGGTGACCGGCTCGTCGGGAAGCTCGACGCCACCGCCGACCGCAAGGCCGGCGTGCTCCTGGTGAACGCCGTCCATCAGGACGTGGAGTTCACCCGGAGCATCGCCGATGCCGTGGACGCCGAGATCGAGGATCTGGCGGTGTGGCTGGGCCTCAGGCGCTCTTGATCGCCGAGATGTCGAAGTTCAGCTTGATCTTGTCGGAGACGAGGACGCCACCGGTCTCCAACGACGCGTTCCAGGTGAGGCCGAACTCGGAGCGCAGGATCTCGGCCTTGCCCTCGAAGCCGACACGCTCGTTGCCGAACGGGTCCTTCGCGGCGCCGTTGAACTCCAGGTCGATGGTGATCGGCTTGGTGTTGCCGAGGATCTCCAGGTCGCCGGTGATGCGGTAGTCGTCGCCGCCGAGGGCCTCGGCCGAGGTGGAGCGGAAGGTCATCGTGGGGAACTCCTCCGTCTTGAAGAAGTCCGCGCTCTTGAGGTGACCGTCGCGGTCCGGGGAGCCGGTGTCGATGCTGTCCATCTTGACGTCGAGGGACGCGGTGGACTTGGCCGGGTCACTGCCGTCCAGGTGCAGCGTGCCGGTGAAGTCGAGGAACTTGCCCTTGACGTTGGTGACCATCGCGTGGCGGGCGGTGAAGCCGAGCGTGGTGTGCGCGGGGTCGATGGTGTACTCGCCGGTCAGTGCGGCCAGATCGGGGTTGACGGCGGCGGGTGCCGAGGTGGTGTCGGTCTCGTCGCTCTTGCGGCCGAAGATGCCCATGACGTGCTCCTAAAGGGGACGGGAGTGGTGCGGGGATGAATCTGTTGAATGTTCAACGATGCCAACACGAAGGACCGTAGACCTATTCCATTCAATTTTCAACATCATCCGCAGGGCGTTGTGCCAACTACTACGAGTACGCTCTCCCGGCGGTCCCGGCAACGCGAGAACCACTCCGGGAATCACTCCGGAGATGGCATCCGCCGCACATGAATGTGAGGTGGCTCTCAGCTGTCGGGTTTGTGTAACCCCTACAACCGGCATGCCCCGTGAGCAGTCGGAACGGCTGCATGCCCGTGAGGTTCTGTTCAGGGGTACCAGGAAAACGGTCCGGAGACTGTGCAGAGTCGACGGCGCCCTTTCCTTCGTCTCCTTCGTAGGGTCGGTACATGACCGTTTTGGATGAGGCGCCGGGTGAGCCGACGGACGCGCGCGGGCGAGTGGCCGAGCTGCACGAGATCCGTGCGCGGGCACTGGCCGGCCCGAGCGAGAAGGCGACCGAGGCGCAGCACGCCAAGGGGAAGCTGACCGGCCGGGAGCGCATCGACCTGCTCCTCGACCCCGGGTCCTTCCGTGAGGTCGAGCAGTTGCGCCGGCATCGCGCCGTGGGCTTCGGCCTGGAGGCGAAGAAGCCGTACACGGACGGTGTCATCACCGGCTGGGGCACGGTCGAGGGCCGCACGGTCTTCGTCTACGCGCACGACTTCCGGATCTTCGGCGGCGCGCTGGGCGAGGCCCACGCCACGAAGATCCACAAGATCATGGACATGGCCATCGCGGCCGGCGCACCCCTGGTCTCCCTGAACGACGGCGCGGGTGCCCGTATCCAGGAGGGCGTCTCCGCCCTCGCCGGCTACGGCGGCATCTTCCAGCGCAACACCAAGGCCTCCGGTGTCATCCCGCAGATCAGCGTGATGCTCGGCCCGTGCGCCGGCGGCGCGGCCTACAGCCCCGCCCTCACCGACTTCGTCTTCATGGTCCGCGAGACCTCCCAGATGTTCATCACCGGCCCCGACGTCGTCAAGGCGGTCACCGGCGAGGAGATCAGCCAGAACGGCCTCGGCGGCGCCGACGTCCACGCCGAGACCTCCGGTGTCTGTCACTTCGCCTACGACGACGAGGAGACCTGCCTCGCCGAGGTGCGCTACCTCCTGTCGATGCTCCCGCAGAACAACCGCGAGAACCCGCCCCGCGCCGAGTCGAGTGACGAGGCCGAGCGCCGCTCGGAGATCCTGCTGGACCTGGTCCCGGCCGACGGCAACCGGCCGTACGACATGACCAAGGTCATCGAGGAGATCGTCGACGACGGCGACTACCTGGAAGTCCACGAGCGCTGGGCCCGCAACATCATCTGCGCGCTGGCCCGCCTCGACGGCCAGGTCGTCGGCATCGTCGCCAACCAGCCGCAGACCCTCGCGGGCGTCCTGGACATCGAGGCCAGTGAAAAAGCTGCGCGCTTTGTCCAGATGTGTGACGCTTTTAACATTCCGATCGTTACGTTCCTGGACGTTCCGGGATTCCTTCCCGGCGTCGACCAGGAGCACGGCGGAATCATCCGGCACGGAGCGAAGCTGCTCTACGCGTACTGCAACGCCACCGTGCCGAGGATTTCGCTCATCCTGCGCAAGGCGTACGGAGGTGCCTACATCGTCATGGACAGCCAGTCCATCGGCGCCGACCTCACCTACGCCTGGCCCACCAACGAGATCGCCGTGATGGGCGCCGAAGGTGCCGCCAACGTCATCTTCCGCCGCCAGATCGCCGACGCCGAGGACCCCGAGGCGATGCGTACGCGCATGGTCAAGGAGTACAAGTCCGAGCTGATGCACCCGTACTACGCGGCTGAGCGCGGACTCGTCGACGACGTCATCGACCCGGCCGAGACCCGCGAAGTACTCATCAGCTCCCTCGCGATGCTGCACACCAAGCACGCCGACCTGCCCTCGCGTAAGCACGGCAACCCCCCGCAGTAACCCAGCGGACCCGCCGCGCCACCCGCGCGGAAACCTCAGCCACGGAGACTGAACCTATGAGCACCCCTGACATTCGTGTCGAGAAGGGCCACGCCGAGCCCGAGGAAGTCGCCGCCATCACGGCCATCCTCCTGGCCCGCGCGGCGGCCGCGCCTGCGGAAACCCCGGCCCACCGTCCGCTGCCGAAGGCCGGCTGGCGCCGGCTGGAGCGCGAGGGCGGGTTTCGGGCGCCGCACAGCTGGCACTGAGCAGCGTTTCAGCGCGTTTACGGCGGTCCCACTCTCCTGCGGGAGGGTGGGACCGTTGGCGTTTGCGGGTCAGCGGATGGTGAGGTTCTTGACCGGGAGGTCGAGGGCGGTGATGGGGGTGCCGTCGGGAGACCGGCAGGACGTGATGGACAGCGAGTCGAGGGAACTGAGGTCGCGGTAGGCATGGGAGTCCCCGGGCAAGACGCAGTGATGGAGCGTGAGCGTCTGCAGTTCGGTTCGAAGGGGCTCATGTGCTGTCAGCCACTCCGGCAAGTGCATGGCGCTGAGGTGGAGGTCACGGAGCCCGGCCATGGCGGAGACGCTGCTCAAGCCGCGTGGCCTACATGCGCGCGCCGTCTCCAGAAGAAGGTGTCTGACATTGGGGAAGTCTCTCAAAGAGGTCAGTTCGCTGGTCTCGCTCAGCTCGTAGAGGCTCAGCCAGGACGTGGACGGCCCAAGACGCAGACTGTCGAGGTCGGCCGTGTCCCGGTGGTCAAGCGCCAGGGAGTAGAGGCTCCCCAAGTTCTCCACGGATGCGAGCCCATGCAGCTTTCCTCGCCCAAAGACCGCGAGCCACTCCAGCTGCGGGTGAGCCATGAGCACTGAGAGGTCTCCGGGGCCACGGAGGTTGTAGACCGACATCTCCGCCAGGGGTGGGAGCTGGTCCACGGCAGCAAGCGTTGGGAGTGGGTATTCAATCGACAGCCTCGTGATGGACCTCAACCGAGTCGCTGCGCGCCACTGCTGGGAGTGTGTGAGACGAACGTGGTGTCCCCCCAATGGCAGCCCGGCCAATACCTGCTCGCTGTAGGCGTCTGCGTCGAAGTACGCCCAGGCCTCAATGATTTCGTCGACGACAGCGTGGCGCCGGTCCTCGGCGTACCCGACCATTAAGGCCAACGCCTCTTCACCGCCGACCAAAGCCACCGTCCGCACCGTCTGTACTGCGGCCTTTTCCGTCAGCCCGCCCAGTGAACGCGGCAACCGCCGCAGCAGGCTCGTCCCCACAGCCGCCAGAGCCGGGGGATCCGTATGCCGACGAGCCGGAAGCAGCGCTGCCACCGCCCCGTCCAACCGCCCCGCCAACCCATCCGAAACCGTCGGCAACGTCTCCTGACAAGAAGCCGCGAGCAACCGCAGCCCCCGCGCATACCGAGGCTCCGCCTCCGCCCGATCCAGGATTCCGTCCAACAACTCCTGCCGCTGACGGGAGTTGGCATGCCCCGCGGCCATGATGATCGTCTCGCGCCACAGGTCCAGATGCGCCCGCCCGACCAGGTTGCCGATCCGGTCCTCCTCCGTGGCCTCCTCCGCGGCCAGGTACTCCTGGAAAGTCCGGTGGACGAAGTCCAGGCGGCCCTCGACGGGGGAGCGGAGGATGCCGGAGCGGTCCCGCAACTGTTCCAGGACCCCGTGACCGTCCTGTACCTCCAGGTGCCGCATCGCCGTTAGCTTGGCCGCGACATGGACAGCGGCCTGGTCCAGGGCGATCTCGCTGCGGTTGTTGTCCGACAGGCGCCAGGCCAGATCCCGCAGCACGACCAGCTTGTCGCCGAGGCTTAGCTTGCTGTCCAGGGCGCTAGGTACGTTCCGGTCGGCGTCGCGGTCGTGGACCAGGGTGTGCAGCGCGTTGCGGTACAACTCCATGCGATCCCGGGGGAGTTGGCTGCCCCGGTTCAGGTGCATCGCGCAGAGCATGGCGGCCAGCAGTGGGGTGCCCGCCAGGGACTGGAGGTGGGCGCGGTCCTTTAGGCTGTTGAGCAGGGACTGTTCGTAGCGCGGCAACTCGTCGACGCCGCAGGGGAGTTCGTCACCCAGTTCGCGGACGGCCTCGTGCCACTGCCGTACGAACGCGGCCAGGTCCGGGGGTGTCATCCGGTCCAGGTGCAGCGCGGTGAAGTCCTCCCGGCGCAGCCAGTCCGCCCCGGCGGCGGTCGGACGCGAGGTCACCACCACACGTATGCCGTCGTATGTCCCGAGGAGCCTCCGCAGCCAGTCCCGGACCGATCGCCGTTCCGAACCGAGGAGTTCGTCCACTCCGTCCACCAGCAACAGGACCTTGTTGTCCCGGAGTTGGCGTTCCACCCAGCCCCTGGGCATGATGCCGGTGATGTTCCCGGCGACACCGTCCAGCAGTTCCTCGGGCTTCTTGGGGAGCGAACGGCCGCTGTACTCGCGGAGTTTGACGAAGACGGGTGTGAGGCCGTTCCAGTCGGCGAGTTCGGCGGTGAAGGCGCCCCGGGCCGCCGTGATCGCCAGCCAGCGCAGCAGCGTGGTCTTGCCGGAGCCCGCCTCGCCGCGCAGGAGCACCCTGGACGCCCCGCCGAGCGCCGACTCCACCCGCATCCCGGAACTCTCCGTCCCGGACTCCTCCCAGCCGCTCAGATCCGGCCTGAGCGGCAGCGCGCGGGCCGTGCGGCGGCGGGTGCCGTCGTCCCCGGTGGCGCGCAGGCTGACGTAGGCCACCGACAGCCGTACCTGCGCGGCGGCGCGGTCGGACGTGCGGCGGAACAGCTCCACCTCGTCGAGGGTGTTGCTGACCAGCTCCATGTACCAGCGGTGGAATTCCTGGTCCTGGTCGGTGCCGTCCGGGGCGAACAGGGAGCGGTCCGGGAGGCGTTCGAGGACGCGGGCGACCCGGTCGCTCAACGAGCTGGTGCGGGCCAGCAGTTCGGCCAGGGTCCGCTCCTCGAAGACCGGCAGGGTCCGCACGATGCTGACGTAGTACTCGCAGCACTCGCTGAAGAGGAGTTCGTAGAGGCGCGTCTCGGGTTCGTTCAGGCCGACCGGTGGGCTCACCGATGCCCTGATGCGGCGGATCAGTTCGGCCGGCTGCGCGTCGGCCGCCAGGACCGCCTCGTCGGAGAGGTCGGCGTGCGCGAAGGTGTCGCACACGCCGTTGAGTGCCGCTTCCCGGCCGCTCTCGTCCAGGCCGCGGAACTCCTGGGCCAGGAACGGCTCGATCCGCGCGGCCACCGTGTCGGCCATCTCCTCGAACTGGCGCTGGATGCTGCGCTGTTGGCGCAGCCCCGACACCCGCAGCCGTACGAGATCGTCCATCGGCAGCCGGCGCTCCTGCTCCCGCCGCCTGCCCCCCAGCCACGTCTGCGCCGCCGCCTTCACCACGGTCGTCCCCAGACGCAGTGCCGCCGCCTCCGCGCTCATCCCGTCCCCCTTGCCGGATTCAAGAGCGTTCATTGTGGCAGCGGGCTACGACAAAGGGGCCCTCTCCCGAAGGAAAGGGCCCCTCGACACAAGCGAGTTGGCTACCGCAGCCGCGCCATCAGCGCGTGCTCCACCAGCGTGATCAGCGCCGACTTGGCGTCCGCGCGGTGGCGGGCGTCCGTCGTGATGATCGGGGTGTCCGGGCCGATCTGCAGGGCCTCGCGGACCTCGTCCGGGTTGTACGGCTGCTGGCCGTCGAAGCCGTTGAGGGCGATGACGAAGGGGAGACCCGAGTTCTCGAAGTAGTCGACCGCGGGGAAGCAGTCGGCGAGACGACGGGTGTCCACGAGCACGATCGCGCCGATCGCGCCGCGCACCAGGTCGTCCCACATGAACCAGAAGCGGTCCTGGCCCGGCGTACCGAAGAGGTACAGGATCAGGTCCTGGTCCAGGGTGATACGGCCGAAGTCCATCGCGACCGTCGTGGTCGTCTTGTCTCCGGTGTGGGTGAGGTCGTCGATGCCCGCGGACGCGGACGTCATCACAGCCTCGGTACGCAGCGGGTTGATCTCCGAGACGGCCCCGACGAACGTGGTCTTGCCCACGCCGAAGCCACCCGCCACCACGATCTTCGCCGAGGTGGTGGAGCGGGAAGGCCCTCCGCTAGAGCTTGCGAAGTCCACTGAGCACCCTTTCGAGCAGTGTCACATCTGGCTGGCCGCCGGCGTTCTCGTCGCCGCCGGGTTGATGGATGGCGACCAGGCCCGCCTCCGCCAAGTCGGCGACGAGGATCCTGGCCACACCGAGAGGGATCGTCAGGAGGGCCGAGATCTCGGCCACCGACTTGATCTCCCGGCAGAGGTTGCAGATCCGCTGATGCTCGGGCAACTGGCCCTGCATCTGGTGCGGCTGCGCGGTGGTGTGCACCAGCGCCTCGATGGCGAGCTGGTAGCGGGGGCGGGTCCGGCCGCCGGTCATGGCGTACGGACGCACCAAGGGGTTGCTCGTCGACCCGGCGGGTGCCGACTCGGGGGAGCGCCGATGGGGCTGCACGGGCTGGATGCGCGGCGCCGGCGGCTGGTCGTACGGCGACGGGCCGGGACCCTGCGGGCCCTGGGGGTACTGCGGGCGGCGCGGGGACGGCGAGGAGGGGAAGTTGTACCGGTTCTGGGAACCGTCGCCCTGCCCCTGGCCGGGACCGTACGACCAGTTGCCCGAAGACGAACCGCCTGGGGGTGTTGCCACTTTCTCCTCCTCCGACTGTGCCGGGCACCCATCAATGTGGAGCCGCGTCCCGAAACCTTATGGCCTCAGGACGCCAAAACGCACCGTCCGTCTGTTAGTTGAGAAGGCTCCCCTGGAGCTCTGCTCGAAGGTCCGGGGTCAGGACCGTGCCCGCACGGTCCACCAGAAGGGCCATCTCGTACCCAATGAGGCCGATGTCCGCCTCGGGGTGCGCGAGAACCGCGAGGGAGGAACCATCGGATACGGACATGATGAAGAGGAATCCCCGCTCCATCTCCACAACCGTCTGGTTCACGCTGCCGCCCTCGAAGATGCGCGAGGCACCGGCGGTCAGTGAGGTAAGACCCGACGCTACGGCCGCCAACTGGTCGGCACGGTCACGCGGGAACCCTTCGGACATCGCCAGAAGGAGTCCGTCGGCGGAGACCACCACGGTGTGGGACACCCCCGGGGTGTTGTCCACGAAGTTGGTGATCAACCAGTTCAGGTTCTGCGCCGCCTGGCTCATCGGGCTCACACTAACGCTCCTGGTTGTAGGTGCTGTCAGAGCCGAAGCCCTGACCGTTCGTTTCACTGCCTTCGCTGCGTCCCCGCTGGACCCCGCGGCGCAGGTTGCTCAGCCTGCCCCGGATGTCCTCGGGAGCGCGGGAGACCTGGGGGCCGCCCTGGGGGGTGCTCTCGGCGGTGCCCTCGACCAGGTTGGCCTTGGGTACCCGCCGCGGCAGGCCGGAGGAGGTGACCCCGCCCGCCTTCGGCTTCTTCAGCGCCGACGCCTGCTGCCAGCGCTCGTCGTTCGCCGACCGCCAGTCCACGGCGCCGGTGTTGCCGTTCGCCGTGCCGAAGACATCGACCTTGCTCTCCGGCGCCGAGGCCGCCGGCCCCGGCTGTGCGGGCTGCGAACCGTTCGAACCGTTCGCGGCCGAACCGCGGCGCGGCAGTCCGGCGTCGGTCAGCGCGTGGACGGCGGAGGGGGCCGGGCCCGGACGCTCGAAGCCTACGTGGTCCCGCTCACTCACGTCAGCGGCCTGCGTGGACTCCGCTTCCGGAGCGTACTGGTCCGGGTACCCGTTGCGGTAACCGTCCTGCTGCGGCCAGTCGTCCTGGTAGGACGGCTCTTCGAAGCCCGCATACGTCTCCGACCCCGTGGGGTGCGGCGACGCGTGCTCCTCCCGCGTCGGCTCGGCGTACCCGGGCTCCGGGTAACCGCCGTTCGACGGGAAGGAGTCGGGGAAGGAGTCGGTCTGCGGTGCCCCGCCGTTCGGCGGGAAGTACTGCTCGTCGTACGAGGGCTGGCGCGGCTCGTCGTACGACGTCTGCTGCTGCTCCTCGTACGCCGGCTGGCCGGTGAAGCCGGTCGGCTGGTCCTGGTAGCCCTGCTGGCCGTTGCCGTAGGGCTGCTGCTGCGGGGCGTCGAACTCGTTGAACTCCGCGTACTCGCCCGCTTCGAGCTCCTGGCCCGGCTTCTGGGACTCCAGGGCCGCGCGGCGCTCCTCGCGCATCAGCGAGCGGCCCACCGGGTCCAGCTCGCGGATGTCGTCCGGCACCTCGGAGTAGCGGGTGTCGTCGAAGCCCAGCTCGGCGGCCGTGCGCAGCGGGGCGTGGTTGAAGTCCTCGCCCTGGAACTGCTGCTGCGGCTGCTCCGGCATGATCTGCGAGACGGTGAACTCGTCGCGCTGGAGCTGCGATTCGCCACCGCCACCGTGCGTGATCGCGTCCGGCAGCATGACCAGCGAGGTCGTGCCGGCCTGCTCGCCGGAGGGGCGGAGCTGGACGCGGATGCCGTGCCGGTCGGAGAGGCGGCCGACCACGAACAGGCCCATGCGCTGGGAGATCGCGACGTCCACGGTCGGCGGGTTGGCCAGCTTGTGGTTGATGTCCGCGAAGTCCTCGGCGGTGAGGCCGATGCCCTTGTCGTGGATCTCGATCATGACCCGGCCGTCGGGGAGACGGGTGGCCGTCACACGGACCTTGGTCTGCGGGGAGGAGAACGTCGTCGCGTTCTCCAGCAGCTCGGCGAGCAGGTGCACGAGGTCGGTCACGGCGCGGCCGTGGATCTCGGCCTCCGGGACGCCCGACAGCTCGATGCGCTCGTACTGCTCCACCTCGGAGGAGGCGGCGCGCAGCACGTCGACCAGCGGGACCGGCTGGTCCCAGCGGCGGCCGGGCTCCTCGCCGGCGAGGACCAGGAGGTTCTCGCCGTTGCGGCGCATACGGGTCGCGAGGTGGTCCAGGCGGAAGAGGTTCTCCAGCTGGTCCGGGTCGGCCTCGTTGTTCTCCAGGTCGGTGATCAGGGTCAGCTGGCCCTCGATCAGCGACTGGTTGCGACGCGACAGGTTGGTGAAGATCGCGTTGATGTTGCCCCGCAGGAGAGCCTGCTCAGCGGCCAGTCGTACGGCCTCGCGGTGGACCTGGTCGAAGGCCCGGGCGACTTCGCCGATCTCGTCCGTGGTGGTGATGGGGATCGGCTGGACGCGGGTGTCGACGCGGCCGGGGTCGGTGCGCGAGAGCTGGTCGACCAGCATCGGCAGGCGCTGCTCGGCGATGCCGAAGGCGGCGTTGCGCAGCTGGCGCATCGCGCGGCTCATCTGGCGGGCGACAGCGCCGGCCAGGATGAAGGCGAGGAGCAGAGCGACGACGACGGCGGCACCGGTGATGATGGCGTCGCGCTTGGCGTTGTCGGAGATGTCCGAGGCCTCGTTCACCGCGGTCTGCGCCTTGTCGGACTCGATCTTGCGGTAGGCGTTGTACTTCAGGGTGGTGATGCCCCACCAGTTCGTCGTGCTGACGCCCTTGGCGGCGAGAGCCTGGCGCGCGGCCGGGTCCGTGGTCTGGAGCTGCGAGATGGCCTTGACCATGTCGGTCGGGTCGTCGGACGGCGGCGGCACATAGGTCGCGTTCTGGGCCGCCGCCTGCGAGGCCGCCTGCTTGACCATCGCCGTGGCGTCGGACTTGATCTTCGCCACGGCTTTCTGCAGCGTGGCCACGTCCTCGGCGGTGCCGCCGTACTGGTACTCCTGGATGCCGATGCCCTCCAGGTAGGCGTACGACGTGAGGGCTGTGCGCTGCTGGGCCAGGCTCGTGGCGCTGGTGCCCGGCTTGATCAAAAGGTGGATGCCGATGGAGCGCTCCAGGGACACCGCACCCTTGGCCAGGGCGATGGCGTAGAGCGAGCGGCCATAACTGGTGATGTTGCCGGTACCGAGGCCGAGTTCGTTGGTGAACGACAGGAGCGGCTGCTCGACGCTGGTGTAGGCCTCTTCGGTCTGCACGCCCGTCACCTTGGAGGTGTAGGCGGTCGCGCGGATCTGCGAGAGTTGCGGCTCCACCTTCTGGAAGTTGGCCAGGCGGCGTTTCAGGTTGGCCCGGTCCGGCATCTTCAGGGCGGCCTTGTCGAACTCGTCCGCGGCCTGGTCCGTCGCCTTGCGGGCGGCGGCGACCGTCTTGTCGGTCGCGCCCTTGCCCTCCAGCAGCGGCTCGGCGCTCACGTCGCGTTCGACGAGGATCGCGTTGCTGTACGTCAGGGCGGCCTGCACCAAGCGCGCGGTGTTCTCCGCGTCCCGCGCGTCCTGCCAGGTGTCGATCGACCCCTTCACCTGGAAGCCGCCCACCACCAGGCCGACCGCCACGGGTATCAGCAGGATCGCGTTCAGCTTGGTCGGCACCCGCCAGTTGCGGAGGGAGAAACGGCCGCCGCTCGGAGCGGGTGGCGCCGTGGGCTCCGAGCCTGGCACAGGGGCGGGCGCCGCTCCGCGCGGCGGCGGGGTGAAGTTGCCCCGGGCCGACGGCTCGGGACCGTTCTTGCTTCGCCTCACTCGACCAACAACCTTCCGGCGGTCGGCACCTATCGTCGTGCCGCAGTGTCTCAAGCCCGTCAACGACCTCTGCTTATCAGTACGTCGTTGACTATTGGGCAGTTCACGCATTCCAGCACGTCAGCATGCGCGATTCCAAACAGTCGGAACCGCGGATTCCGAGTGATGTAAGCCCCAGATAAAACGGTCATAAAGAGCGAGCCCCGCCAAAAGACGGGGCTTTGTTAGCGCAGTGGCACCGGATGACCGCGACGCGTTGCGGTACCACCCGATTCCTCTGCCGAAACGTTATGAACACCGGGGCCGACCGTGTCAAAGGCCACAGCCGGCTCCGGGGCGTCTACGACAACTGCCGTACGGCGCTGCCGACTTGAGAACTGCATATGCGGGGCTCGCCGAGAGCTACCGCAGCCGGGCCATGAGCGCGTGCTCGACCAGCGTGATCAGCGCACTCTTCGCGTCCGAGCGGTGCCGGGCGTCCGTCGTGATGATCGGCGCGTCCGGACCGATCTGCAGCGCCTCGCGCACCTCCTCCGGGTTGTATGGCTGGTGCCCGTCGAAGCCGTTGAGGGCGATGACGAAGGGCAGCCCGCTGTTCTCGAAGTAGTCGACCGCTGGGAAGCAGTCGGCGAGACGACGGGTGTCGACCAGGACGACGGCGCCGATCGCGCCGCGCACCAGGTCGTCCCACATGAACCAGAAGCGGTCCTGACCCGGCGTACCGAAGAGGTACAGGATCAGGTCCTGGTCCAGGGTGATGCGTCCGAAGTCCATGGCCACCGTGGTGGTGGTCTTGTCCCCGGTGTGGGTGAGGTCGTCGATGCCCGCGGACGCGGACGTCATGACGGCCTCCGTGCGCAGCGGGTTGATCTCCGAGACGGCACCCACGAACGTGGTCTTGCCGACGCCGAAGCCACCCGCCACCACGATCTTCGCGGAGGTGGTCGCCCGCCCTCCGTCAGAGCTTGCGAAGTCCACTGAGCACCCTTTCGAGCAGCGTCACGTCCGGTGCGCCGCCGTTGTTCTCGTCGCCGCCCGGCTGGTGGATGGCCACCAGTCCGGCCTCGGCGAGGTCCGCGACGAGGATCCTGGCCACACCGAGGGGCATGGCGAGGAGTGCCGACACCTCCGCGACCGACTTGACCTCGCGGCACAGGTGGCAGATGCGCTGGTGCTCAGGGAGCAGTCCCATCAGCGCTGCCGGGTCGGCCGTGGTGCTGATCAGCGCCTCGATGGCGAGCTGGTAGCGCGGCCGGGTCCGGCCGCCGGTCATCGCGTACGGACGGACCAGCGGCTGGTCGCCCTCGTCCCCGTACGGCTCGGCGTACGGGTCGTGAGAGGCGGTGGGCGGGGTCATGAATCCTCCGGGCGGGACAGCAAGTCGGTCGGGCTAGCCGTCTGACAGGGCCGGTGGGGGGATTGTGGCGGCCGGACGGTGATTTGGTGAGACGGGTGGTGCCGGGGCCGGTCAGTGAAGCAGACTGCCCTGGAGTTCGGCGCGCAGGTCCGGTGTGAGGACCGCCCCCGCACGATCGACGAGCAATGCCATCTCGTAGCCGACGAGACCGATGTCGCACTCGGGGTGCGCGAGCACGGCCAGGGACGAGCCGTCCGAGACGGACATGAGGAAGAGGAATCCCCGTTCCATCTCCACGACCGTCTGTGCCACGTCGCCGCCCTCGAAGATCCGGGATGCCCCGGCCGTCAGCGAGGTGAGCCCGGAGGCCACGGCCGCGAGCTGGTCGGCGCGGTCGCGCGGGAACCCTTCCGACATGGCCAGAAGGAGTCCGTCGGCAGACACGACGACGGTGTGGGACACACCCGGGGTGTTGTCCACGAAGTTGGTTATCAACCAGTTGAGGTTCTGTGCCGCCTGGCTCATCTGGCTCAACTAACGCTCCTGCTGGTGAGTGGGGCTGGGGAAGCTGCCGGTCTGGCCGGTACCCGTACCGGCCTGTCGACCCTGTGCGATGCCCCGACGGAGATTGGTCAGCCGGCCGCGTACGTCATCAGGCGCACGGGAGACCTGCGGACCGGTTTGGTGCTGTTGCTGCTGAGCCGTGCCCGGGACGAGGTTCGCCCTGGGCACCCGGCGCGGCAGGCCGGAAGTGGTGACGCCGCCCGCGGCCGGTTGCCGTACACGCTCTGCCTGCCGAACGAGGTCGTCGTTCGGCGAGCTGCGCCACGTACCGCCCGTGGGACGTTGAGGGGGTGTCGCCGGAGCCGACGGTGCCTGCGGCTGCGGGGCGGGAGCGGAGCCGTTGGTCTGGCTCTGCTGCTCCGCCTGCTGGCCGTGGAACCAGTTGGTCTCCAGCGTGTCGTACAGCGGCGTCCTGCCGTCACCGGGACCCGTGGCAGGCGGCAACGCCTCGGGCTCCTGGCGGGTGGGACGCTGCGGGGCGGGCGGCCGCCCGGTGCCGAGGTCGGCGCCGTTGCGGTTCCCGTTGACCTGCGGCCGCTCGAACTGCCCGGTGTTCGCGGGGTTCTGACGGTTCGGCAGATTGTGCTGACCGGTGGAGCCGTTGTCAAAGCCGGGTGTCGCGAACTGCCCCGTGGAGCTGGGGTCGTACGCCTGCGGGACGGCGAACTGTCCCGTGTTGGCCGGGTTGGACGGGTTGTCGGCCGGGCTGTTCGGGGCGCCGAAGACGTCCGAGCGGACGAACTGGCCGCCGTTCTGCGGGGAGTTGGCGCCGGGACGCGGGGTGTCGGACTCCGGCCGCGGGAACGAGCCGGTGTCCGCCGGTCCGCCCGTACCCGGACGCGGGAACTGCCCACTGCCCTGCGATCCGTTCGTACCGGGACGGGCGAACTGCCCTGTGTCCTGAGGGCCGTTGCCGCCCTGCCGGGGGAACTGACCGGTGTTCTGCGACCCGTTGGCGCCGGGACGGGGGAACTGGCCCGTGTTCTGCTGCCCGTTGGCGCCCGGGCGCGGGAACTGGCCGCTGTCCTGGGCGTCGAGGCGCGGTATCGCCGGCATCTCCGTCGTGGCCGCGGGGCCCTGGCGGTCGTCGATGCGCGGCATCCGGGAGGTCTGCTCCGGGTCCCGCTCGTCGTGACCGCGCGGGGCGTCGAGGTTGCCGCGGCCCAGCGGGGGCTGCGCGTTCTCGTCGCTCCAGCTGGGGCGCTGGCTGTTGTTGCCGCCGGGCAGCTCGGCCCGTGCACCACCGCGCGGCGGGAGCTGCGCCTGACGGCCGCGACGCCGGCCACCACCGCGGGGCGGCTCGGGCTCGTCGTTGCTCGTGCGCTGCGGGGGCACCGGGTTGCTCTGCGGCGGGGGTCCGCCGAAGGCGTCCTGGCGACCGTCGCCGAAGCCCTGCGGGGTGCCTGTACCGGCGGCCTGCATACCCTGCGGGGCGCCCGGGGCCTGGCCGAAGAGACCGGCACCGGAACCCGCGGCCGGACGGCCCTGCGGCGCCGAGGGACCCTGAGGCCCACGCGCACCGCCCGGACCACCGGGACCGCCGGGTCCACCCGGACGTCCACCGCCCGTACCGGGCAGCGCTGCCCGCGGGCCCTGACCGGCGCCGACCTGGCCGCGCGGAGCGGCCCCGGCACCGAGAAGTCCACCGTTGCCGGCGGGCGCACCCGCGCCGAGCGCGGAGCCGGCCTGGCCGTTGCCCCGGCGGGCCGCACCGGCACCGGCCGCGGCGGCAGCCGCCGCGGAACCGACGGCGGCCTGACCGGGCTTGCCCGGAGCGGGCTTCTTGCCGCCCTGGGCGACGTCGACGGGGAGCATGACCAGCGCGGTCGTACCACCGGAGTCGGACGGCCGGAGCTGGATGCGGATGCCGTGGCGCTGCGAGAGGCGGCCGACCACGAACAGGCCCATGCGGCGGGAGACCGAGACGTCCACGGTGGGCGGCGAGGCGAGCCGCTCGTTGATCGCCGCGAGGTCCTCGGGGGAGAGGCCGATACCGGTGTCGTGGATCTCGATCAGGACGCGGCCGTCGGGCAGCGCGTGACCGGTGACCTTGACCTTGGTCTGCGGCGAGGAGAAGGAGGTCGCGTTCTCCAGCAGCTCGGCGAGGAGGTGCACGAGGTCGTTGACCACACGGCCGGCCACTTCGGTGGTCGGCACGGAGGAGAGCTCGATGCGCTCGTACTGCTCCACCTCGGAGGCGGCGGCGCGGAGCACGTCGACCAGCGGGACCGGACGGGTCCAGCGGCGGCCGGGCTCTTCACCGGCGAGGACCAGGAGGTTCTCGCCGTTACGGCGCATGCGGGTCGCGAGGTGGTCGAGCTTGAAGAGCGAGGACAGCTGGTCCGGGTCGGCCTCGCGCGACTCCAGCTCGGAGATGAGCGAGAGCTGACGCTGGATGAGGCCCTGGGAGCGGCGCGAGAGGTTGGTGAACATCGCGTTGACGTTGCCCCGCAGGAGGGCCTGCTCGGCGGCGAGGCGGACGGCCTCGCGGTGCACGTCGTCGAAGGCCGCGGCCACCTGGCCGATCTCGTCCCGGGAGTGCACACCGACCGACTCCACGGACGTGTCGACGTCCTGCGGGTCGGACTCGGAGAGCTGCTTGACCAGCTCGGGCAGCCGGTCCTGGGCGACCTTGTTGGCGGTCTCCTGGAGGCGGCGCAGCGAGCGGATCATGGACCGGGCGATGACGAAGGCGCCGACGAGGGAGACACCGAGCACGAGCAGGATCAGCGCACCGGAGATGATCGCCTCGCGCTCGGAGGCGGAGCGCAGCTCGCGGGCCTTCTGCTCCATGTCCTCAAGGAGCGTGTGCTCGATCTTCTTCATCTGCTCGATCTTGGTCGAGCTGTCGTCCACCCAGTCCTTGTAGGACCGCTTGTCCAGCGAGGCCAGGCCGTTGGCGTTGTCGAGGACGCGCTGGGCGTAGGTGTCGGCCGACTCGATGGTCGGGTTGCCGTCCTCGATGGGCGCGATGAGTTCCTCGGCGCCCTGGTTGCCGTAGATGTTGCGGAAGATGCTCAGTTCCGACTTCTCGCTCTCCAGAGCGGAGTCGGCGTAGAGCCGGTCGTTGGCGGAGAGATCGCCCTGCTGCGTGTTGTTGTTCGGCAGGGCCGCCGCGATCACGGCGCGCTGCACGGACGAGAACTCCTTGGCGGCGGAGAAGGCCGCCAGGGCGCGGGTGCGCTGGATCATCTCCGGGTTGCTGGTCGCCTCTGCCATGTCCTGCGACAGGTCCAGCAGCTGGCTGATCAGCCGGTGGTAGGCGTCGACCGTCTGTGTCGAGTTGCCCTTCGACTGGTACGCCGACTTGCGGATCTTGTCGAGGTTGTCCAGCTCGGTCGCGAGACCGACCAGGCTCTCCCGGACGCCCTGGAGCTGGCCGGTCTTGCTGGCGCTGTCCACCTCTTCCGAGGCGTTGATGAAGTTGTCGCGGGCGCGGTCGGTCTTCTCCTCGTAGCCCTTGACCTCGTAGTCGGTGGCCTTGCCACCGTGCGAGAGGGGACCGGCCGACTGGTCGCGCTCCTCCTGGAGCGCGGTGGCCAGCTCGGTGGCCTGCTTGGTCATGTCCGTCAGCAGCTTCATGTTGTCGAGCTGCTGGATGTCGGTCATGGAGTCGCTGATGCGCAGGGCGCCCAGCGAGGTGGCCGCGACCACCGGGAGCGCGAGCAGCGAGACCAGACGCGTGGAGATGCGCCAGTTACGCAGAGCGACGCGCGATCCGGGTCCTTGCGCGCCCGACGGCGGCTTCACCGGGGGCGCGGGGGTCGGGGCTGCGGACACACCGGGGCGCCCGGGGCCTCCACCGTCGCCTGACGGCGCCGGGCCCGGGTTCTGGGCGTGCTGGGGCGAGGAGCTGCCGGTCTTGGGGCCAGCCCCGCCATGCGGCTCCGGCTCCGCCGAAGCACTGCCATCCCTCTTGAAACGTCCCTGCACTAGCGTCGCAACCTCTGGACCAGGCGCCCCTCCGCGCGAACGGAAGGACGGTGTCGGCGTCTTAGGGAGCGCCCTGAACGCGCCCCCCAGTGTGTGGTCGTGAGTGACCGGCGCTCCCCCTTCCGCCGCCCTCGGCGCTGCGTTGCGCCCTCTGCGCGCCGGGCTGATTCTGCGGCGGTCCGTGGAATTCCAGCACAGTGCCGGATCTCCAACAAGGCCCGTAGGCCAGGCTGTGACCTGTGTGACACCGCGTGAGGGGTGTGTCACGAGACGTAGAAAGCTATTCACCCCAAAGGGTGCATACCCCCACGACCCCTGGGGGCATGCCATGTGCCCAAGTCGCCATGATCAGGAGCGGAATGACAGCTTCAAGGGGGCAATGTCCGTTTCGTTGAGGTGAGTTGGGGGTCCGAATTGGACGCTTTGGTCATGCGGCCGTGAGCAAACTCACACGCAGATCAGAGGCTCTTCGCGCCTTCGGCCGGGAATTGGATGTTTAGCCTGACGCTTTACATGAGGGCACATACTGCCAACCGCCCACCCACGGACGACGAGGGTCGAGTACAACAGTGAAGACCACGATGATGTTCCGCAACATTGCCAACCCGCGACGCACGACGCTGGCGCACCTCACGGACGCCGAGCCGCTGCAGACGCCGGAGCTGCAGGAACACTCCCTCGACCTGCCGGCCCAGACGGCCAACCCGCGCCGCACCATCCTCATGGAGATCCCGGTCACCTCCGCCGCGGAGTAATCGCGCGAGCAGGGCTCCCGCACCGCGTTAGCCTGGAGCGTCAGACTCCAGCCAGCTCAGTGAGGGGCGCCAGGATCCCGTGCGCATCGCCAGATTCTCCATCGACGGGAACGTCGCCTTCGGCGCGGTCGAGGGCGACAAGCCGGACGAGCTCGTCCTCGACATCATCAAGGGCATCCCGTTCGCGGACTTCGAGCTCTCCGGTACGAAGGTCCCGCTCAGCAAGGTCAGGCTGCTGCCGCCGGTCCTCCCGAACAAGGTCGTCGCCTACGGCCGCAACTACGCCGAGCACGCCCGGGAACTGGGCAACGACGTGCCGGACGTCCCCTTCGCCTTCTTCAAGCCGTCCACCTCGGTGATCGGCCCCGGCGACGACATCCAGTACCCCTCCTTCACCGAGGACCTCCACCACGAGGCCGAACTGGCCGTCGTCATCGGCCGGATGTGCCGCGAGGTCCCGCGCGAGCGCGTCAAGGACGTCATCCTCGGCTACACCTGCGCCAACGACATCACCGCGCGGGACGTCCAGAAGCGCGAGAAGCAGTGGGCCCGGGCCAAGGGCTTCGACACCTCCTGCCCGCTCGGCCCCTGGGTGGAGACGGACCTCGACCCGAGCGACCTCACCATCCAGCTCACGGTCAACGGACAGCAGCGTCAGCTCGGCCGCACCAGCGAGATGATCCACTCGATCGAGGATCTGATCGTCAACATCACCGAGGCCATGACGCTGCTCCCTGGCGACGTGATCCTCACGGGCACCCCGGCAGGCGTCGGACCGCTCACGGTCGGCGACGAGGTCGCCGTCTCCATCGAAGGCATCGGCACTCTCACCAACAAGGTTGTCAAGCGTGGCTAGCGCATCCGCCCCAGCAGTCCGTGTCCGTTTCTGCCCCTCGCCGACCGGCAACCCGCACGTGGGCCTGGTCCGCACCGCCCTGTTCAACTGGGCGTTCGCCAAGCACCACCAGGGCACCCTGGTCTTCCGCATCGAGGACACCGACGCGGCCCGCGACTCGGAGGAGTCGTACAACCAGCTGCTCGACTCGCTGCGCTGGCTGGGCTTCGACTGGGACGAGGGCCCCGAGGTCGGCGGCCCGCACGCGCCCTACCGCCAGTCGCAGCGGATGGACATCTACAAGGACATCGCGCAGAAGCTCCAGGACGCCGGCCGCGCCTACCACTGCTACTGCTCCACCGAGGAGATGGACGCCCGCCGCGACGCCGCCCGCGCCGCCGGCAAGCCGTCCGGCTACGACGGCCACTGCCGCGACCTGAGCGCCGAGCAGATCGACGCCTACAAGGCCGAGGGCCGTACGCCGATCGTCCGCTTCCGGATGCCCGACGAGACGATCACCTTCACGGACCTGGTCCGCGGCGAGCTGACGTTCACCCCGGAGAACGTGCCGGACTACGGCATCGTCCGGGCCAACGGCGCCCCGCTGTACACGCTCGTCAACCCGGTCGACGACGCCCTGATGGAGATCACCCACGTCCTGCGCGGCGAGGACCTGCTCTCCTCCACCCCGCGCCAGATCGCCCTCTACAAGGCGCTGATCGACCTGGGCATCGCCAAGGAGATCCCCTCCTTCGGGCACCTGCCGTACGTGATGGGCGAGGGCAACAAGAAGCTCTCCAAGCGCGACCCGGAGTCCTCGCTCAACCTCTACAGGGAGCGCGGTTTCCTGCCCGAGGGACTGCTCAACTACCTTTCCCTGCTGGGCTGGTCGCTCGCGGCCGACCGGGACGTCTTCACGATGGACGAGATGGTCGCGGCCTTCGAGATCTCCGACGTGAACCCGAACCCGGCGCGCTTCGACCTGAAGAAGTGCGAGGCGATCAACGCCGACCACATCCGCCTGCTCGACGTGAAGGACTTCACCGAGCGCTGCGCGCCGTGGCTGCGGGCCCCGTTCGCCCCCTGGGCACCGGAGGACTTCGACGAGGCCAAGTGGCAGGCCGTCGCGCCGCACGCGCAGACCCGCCTGAAGGTGCTGTCGGAGATCACGGCCAACGTCGACTTCCTGTTCCTCGCCGAGCCGGTCGAGGACGAGGCGTCCTGGACGAAGGCCATGAAGGAGGGCTCCGACGCTCTTCTCCGCACGGCCCGCGAGAAGCTGGAGTCCGCGGACTGGACCTCGCCCGAGTCCCTCAAGGAGGCCGTCCTGGCCGCCGGTGAGACCCACGGCCTCAAGCTCGGCAAGGCGCAGGCCCCGGTCCGCGTCGCCGTCACCGGCCGCACGATCGGCCTGCCGCTCTTCGAGTCCCTGGAGATCCTCGGCAAGGAGAAGACCCTCGCCCGGATCGACGCGGCCCTCGCCAAGCTGGCCGCGTAACGCACGCACGCGTGAAGGGGCGGCGGCCGCAACGGCCTGCCGTCCCTTCGGCGTTGTCAGTGCGGGGCGTTAGGGTTCCGGATCATTGAAGATCGTTCAGGAGAGGCGCCTTTCATGCCGATGACCGCTCGTGACTACACCTGGCTGTTCACGCCGGGCAGCGAGTTCAGGGAGGACGAGACCGGCACGGTCGGCGTGATCCACCTCGTCGACGGCGGCCGACTCTGGCTCCCCACCGGCCAGGTGGTCGCCTGCGACCCCTTCGTCGGCCTCGGCCAGGGCGAGGCCGAACCCTTCACGGTCGCCGTGACCCCCGGCCACTACCGGGTCGAGGCGGCCGTCGCCACCCTCACCCAGCCCGACCAACTCCCGTCCGACGACCCCCACTTGCGCGTGGCCGCCGCCCGCCTGGTCATACGGGACGAGCCCACCGCCGCCTGGGAACTGGCCCTCCAGCCCGGCCAGGACCTCGCCGAACTCACGGAGGACGAGTTCTACGGCTACGGAGTCGACGCCGGCACGGGCGCGTTCTACGACGCGTCGGTCGACGGCTCCTTCCCGGAGTGCGTGGCGGACGAGGGCCCGCTGTGGGACGCCTTCGAGCAGAACAAGTGGGCCCCGGGACCCCACCTGATCACCGCCCCCGACACCGGGCACAACCTGATCGCCTTCACCTCCGGCTGGGGCGACGGCGCCTACCCCACCTGGATCGGCCGTACGGCGGCCGGTGAAGTCACCTGCTTCGTCACGGACTTCTTCGTCGTCCCCGAGTGAGGGCGGGCCGGGGGCAGACGCGCCCCCGGGTCCCGGGTTACCGTCGGATCATGACCATTCGGGCCGTTGTCTGGGACGTCGACGACACCTTGTTCGACTACACGGGCGCGGACCGCGCGGCCATGCGCGAGCACCTGCTGGCCGAAGGCCTGGCCGACGGCCACGCGAGCCTGGCGGACGCCCTGGAGCGCTGGCGGGTGGCCACCGAGTTCCACTGGGCGCGCTTCTCCGCAGGCGAGGTCTCCTTCGAGGGACAGCGGCTGGACCGCGTCCGGCTGTTCCTGGACCGGGAGTTGACCGACGCCGAGGCCGAGGACTGGTTCCAGCGCTACAAGGCCCACTACGAGACCGCCTGGGCCCTCTTCCCGGACGTCCTGCCCGCCCTGGACGCGCTCGCGGCCACCCACCGGCACGCCGTCCTGTCCAACTCCAGCCTCATCGTCCAGGACCGCAAACTGCGCGCCCTCGGTGTCCACGACCGCTTCGAGGCCGTCCTGTGCGCGGCCGAGCTGGGTGTCTCCAAACCCGAGGCCGGCGCCTTCCTCGCGGCCTGCGAGGCGCTGGCACTGCCCCCGCACGAGGTGGCGTATGTCGGAGATCACCCCGAGATCGACTGGCGCGGTGCCGCGGACGCCGGACTGCTGTCCGTGTGGATCGACCGCCGCGGTGGGCACGCCCCTGGTGAGGCCCTCGCGGGGCGGCACCGGATCGCCTCGCTCGCCGAACTCCCCGCGCTCCTCGGCGCTGATACCCGTTTTGGAGCCCCGTCCACCTTCGGGTAATGTTCTTCCTGCGCCGCCGGAGAACAGACCGAAAGGTCGGCTACCTGGGGGCGAACGCTAGAACAAGATCCCGACAGGGATTGCGTCTTAGTGGCCTATGGTGTAATTGGCAGCACGACGGTTTCTGGTTCCGTTAGTCTAGGTTCGAGTCCTGGTAGGCCAGCTCGCAGAGCTCATCTGCAACCGCAGAGGTCAACTCTGCAAAGCCCCCGTTGTGTAGCGGCCTAGCACGCTGCCCTCTCACGGCAGTAGCGCCGGTTCGAATCCGGTCGGGGGTACAGATCCTTCCCAGGAAGGTGGTCCGGGTCGCACCCGCCACCTCTCATGCAGGATCGCTAGGGCCCCCGTTGTGTAGCGGCCTAGCACGCTGCCCTCTCACGGCAGTAGCGCCGGTTCGAATCCGGTCGGGGGTACGTACAGCAGAGCCCCTCCACTTCGGTGGAGGGGCTTTCGCGTTGTCCGCCCCGCCCGGTGCGCCAACTCGCCGTGGTTCACCAGGAGTTGGGGGACCGGACATGACGAAGGGCCTGCCGCGGCGTTGAGGCAGGCCCTCCTTGAGATGTTCCCGGCGGATCAGCCCGTGCGGCGCAGGGCCTCGGAGAGGCGGGCGGCGGCGTCGATGACCGCCTGGGCGTGCATACGGCCCGGGTGGCGCGTCAGGCGCTCGATGGGGCCGGAGACGGACACGGCGGCCACCACGCGGTTCGAGGGGCCGCGCACCGGCGCGGAGACGGACGCGACGCCCGGCTCGCGCTCGCCGATCGACTGGGCCCAGCCCCGGCGCCGTACGCCCGAGAGGGCCGTGGCCGTGAAGCGGGCGCCCTGGAGGCCGCGGTGCAGGCGCTCCGGCTCCTCCCAGGCCATCAGGATCTGCGCGGACGAACCGGCTTTCATCGTGAGCGTCGAGCCGACCGGGACCGTGTCCCGCAGTCCGGACAGGCGTTCCGCCGCGGCGACGCAGATGCGCATGTCGCCCTGGCGGCGGTAGAGCTGCGCGCTCTCGCCCGTGATGTCCCGCAGATGCGTGAGCACCGGGCCCGCCGTGGCGAGCAGGCGGTCCTCGCCGGCGGCCGCGGCCAGCTCGGCGAGACGGGGGCCGAGAATGAACCGGCCCTGCATGTCGCGCGCCACCATGCGGTGGTGTTCCAAGGCCACGGCCAGCCGGTGTGCCGTGGGTCGTGCCAGCCCGGTCGCCGCGACCAGACCCGCGAGGGTGGCCGGACCGGACTCCAGGGCGCCCAGGACAAGGGCTGCCTTGTCCAGGACGCCGACGCCGCTACTGTTGTCCATGAAACGATACTCACGTCTCACTCTGTGAAACGCAAGTTCCTTTTTTCGTGAGACGCGCAACTCTTGTAGGCACAGCGGCCCGCGTACCAAACGGGCCAGGCGGCGGCTGCCCGTGAACCAGGGGTGCGAGCGCCGTCTCCTCAAAGATCTCTAGTTGGGCCGGCGCTGTCTTGCCGGCCGGAGGGAAAGCGATGGGTAGGACACTCGCGGAGAAGGTCTGGGACGACCATGTCGTCCGGCGCGCCGAGGGCGAGCCCGACCTCCTCTTCATCGATCTGCACCTGCTGCACGAGGTGACCAGCCCGCAGGCCTTCGACGGTCTCCGCCAGGCCGGGCGTCCCGTGCGGCGCCTCGACCTCACCATCGCCACCGAGGATCACAACACCCCGACCCTCGACATCGACAAGCCCATCGCGGACCCGGTCTCCCGGGCCCAGCTGGAGACGCTGCGCAAGAACTGCGCGGACTTCGGCGTGCGCCTGCACTCCCTGGGCGACGTCGAGCAGGGCGTCGTCCACGTCGTAGGCCCGCAGCTGGGGCTGACCCAGCCCGGTACCACGGTCGTGTGCGGTGACTCCCACACCTCCACGCACGGCGCCTTCGGGGCGCTGGCGTTCGGCATTGGCACCTCTCAGGTGGAGCATGTGCTGGCCACCCAGACGCTCCCGCTGGCCCGCCCGAAGACCATGGCCATCACGGTCGACGGCGAACTCCCCGACGGCGTCACCGCCAAGGACCTGATCCTCGCCATCATCGCGAAGATCGGCACCGGCGGCGGCCAGGGCTACATCCTTGAATACCGCGGCTCCGCCATCGAGAAACTCTCGATGGAAGCCCGCATGACCATCTGCAACATGTCGATCGAGGCCGGCGCCCGCGCGGGCATGATCGCCCCCGACGAGACCACCTTCGAGTACATCAAGGGCCGCGCCCACGCCCCCGAGGGCGACGACTGGGACGCCGCCGTCGCGTACTGGAAGACCCTGAAGACCGACGCGGACGCGGAATTCGACGCCGAGGTCGTCATCGACGGTCCCTCGCTGGCGCCGTTCGTCACCTGGGGCACCAACCCCGGTCAGGGCGCGCCGCTTTCGGCGTCCGTCCCCGACCCGGCTTCGTACGAAGACGCTTCGGAGCGCTTCGCCGCCGAAAAGGCCCTGGAATACATGGGGTTGGAGGCCGGCCAGCCGCTGCGCGACATCAAGGTCGACACCGTCTTCGTAGGTTCGTGCACCAACGGCCGTATCGAGGACCTGCGTGCGGCCGCCGCGATCGTCGAGGGACGCAAAGTCGCCGACGGTGTACGGATGCTGGTCGTCCCGGGCTCCGCCCGCGTCGGTCTCCAGGCCGTCTCCGAGGGCCTGGACGTCGTGTTCAAGGAGGCCGGCGCCGAATGGCGGCACGCGGGCTGCTCGATGTGTCTGGGCATGAACCCGGACCAGTTGGCACCCGGTGAGCGCTCCGCGTCCACCTCCAACCGCAACTTCGAGGGCAGGCAGGGCAAGGGCGGCCGTACGCACCTCGTCTCGCCGCAGGTCGCCGCCGCGACCGCCGTGCTGGGCCACCTGGCCTCGCCCGCCGACCTGTCCGACGCCCCTGTGCCCGCTGGAGTCTGAGAGTCATGGAAGCATTCACCACGCACACCGGCCGGGCCGTTCCGCTGCGCCGCAGCAACGTGGACACCGACCAGATCATCCCCGCCCACTGGCTCAAGAAGGTGACCAGGGACGGCTTCGAGGACGGGCTCTTCGAGGCCTGGCGCAAGGACGAGAACTTCATCCTCAACCGCCCCGAGCGCAAGGGCGCGACGGTCCTGGTGGCCGGCCCCGACTTCGGCACCGGCTCCTCGCGTGAGCACGCCGTGTGGGCGCTGCAGAACTACGGCTTCAAGGCCGTCGTCTCCTCCCGGTTCGCCGACATCTTCCGCGGCAACTCGCTGAAGAACGGCCTGCTCACGGTGGTTCTGGAGCAGAAGATCGTGGACGCGCTGCAGGACCTCACCGAGAAGGACCCGCAGGCCGAGGTCACGGTCGACCTGGAGGCCCGCGAGGTGCGCGCCGAAGGCATCACCGCCGCCTTCGAACTCGACGAGAACGCCCGCTGGCGGCTGCTGAACGGCCTGGACGACATCTCCATCACCCTCCAGAACGAGGGCGACATCGTCACGTACGAGGCCAAGCGCCCCTCGTACAAGCCGAGGACGGTCCAGGTCTGACCCGAAGGACCTCACGAGGCCTTCCCCGAGTCGAGATTCGGCCACGCGACACCCCGTCTGTACCCCCGATCGCCACGATTGGGGGTACAGCCATGTCTGCACCCGAACGGCCCTGCGCGCCTGCAACGCTTTGCTCAACTCCCTGTGTTAGACAGGGTGTTGACGGGGTAGGCGCAGCTTTGAGCCAAGGCTGCCGCCGGGCTCCGGAACGCTGTTTGAGGCACCAGTTGCTACCCCCGCAGGCGACAACTCGCCCCAGATGGCACAATCTGTGCATGGAACACGACGGCCAACTCAAGCTCTATGCGGCAGTCGCGGACCAACTCAAGGAAGCGCACACAAGGGTGCGCGCACTGCAAGTCCCGGAGGGCGTACGGATGGCGCTGGCCCGGAAGCTGCTGGTCATTACGGCCGCGGCCAAGCACGATCTCGCCGACGCGACAAGGCGGCTGGACCGGTTCACAGAGGACCTCGACGCGGGTCGATTCCCGGAAGAGGAACGCTGAAACAAGTCCAGGACAGCCGAGTTCGTTGCGGCGCACGGGTGATTAGCCCGTTTCGTGTTTGATTTGCGGTATATATCTGCCTAACGTGCGAAAAAGCCGGAGCAGTTTCGTTCCGGCAATGTCTCCGAAGGGGAAGACGTGAACAAGGCGCAGCTCGTAGAAGCGATTGCGGACAAGGTCGGTGGCCGTCAGCAGGCCGCCGAGGCGGTCGACGCGGTTCTGGACGCAGTCGTCCGTGCCGTCGTCAATGGGGACCGTGTTTCGGTCACCGGCTTCGGTTCGTTCGAGAAGGTCGACCGTCCGGCCCGTTACGCCCGCAACCCCCAGACGGGCGAGCGGGTTCGGGTCAAGAAGACCTCCGTGCCGCGCTTCCGCGCGGGCCAGGGTTTCAAGGACCTGGTGAGCGGCTCGAAGAAGCTCCCGCGCGGCGGCGAGGTCGCCGTCAAGAAGGCGCCCAAGGGCAGCCTGAGCGGCACCGCTTCGGCGACGGTCAAGAAGGCCGCGGCCAAGAAGACCACCGCCAAGAGGGCGACGGCGGCCGCGAAGAAGACCGTGGCGAAGAAGACGGTCGCCAAGAAGACCACGGCCACCGCGAAGAAGGCCACGGCCAAGAAGGCCACCGCCAAGAAGACCACGGCGACGGCCAAGAAGACGGCGGCCAAGAAGGCCACCGGCACCGCCAAGAAGGCGACGGCCAAGAAGGCCCCCGCCAAGAAGTCGGCGACGCGCAAGACCACCGCCAAGAAGGCCACCACCCGCTAGTCACGGGGCGCAGGGCACTCACGCGCCGGGCCGGACTCCCTCTGGGAGTCCGGCCCGCGGCGTGTTCAGGAGCGTACGGAAGGGGGCCGTACGGAAAAGGGCGTTCAGAAGGTCTGCAGCGTCACCAGCGTGACCCTGAGGCCGTCCTCGGGCCCCTCGGTCTCGATCCGCACCCGCTGTCCGGGCCGGAGCAGCCGCAGCCCGCCCGCGTCGAACGCGGCGGCGTCGAAGGACACCGGGGTGCCGTCGTCGAGCAGCACACTTCCGGTACGGGTCCCGGCGTCGTAGGTGTAAGCGGTCGCCTGCATGGGCGCAGCCTACTGCCGGTCACTGCCCCGGAATCAGCAGCCCCGCCGCCGCTGCCGCCGTGCGCGGCCCCACCCCGAGGGCCAGCGCCGCCCGCAGGTCCTCGCCGGTGTCCACGTCCTGTCGTACGGAATCCACCGCGTCCAGGGTGAGTTCGTTCGCCCCCGAGGCGCGATGGCGGGCGCGGGAATCCGTGCCGAAAGCCGGGCGCAATTCGCGGCCCTCTCGCGCGGTGAGCAACGTGGTGCCGATTGCGGCCGCGTCCGGGAGAAAAGCGCGCGGGAATTCGGCGGCCGCGTCCAGGACCCGGGCCAATTCCGCGGGGCGCAGAGCCGGCAGATCGGCGTTCAGGGCCGCGACGGCGCTTTCGGGGCGGGAAACCCGCACGACCCCCGCCGCGTGCCGCAGCGCGGCGTTCAGGCCGCCTCCCGGCTCGTCGGCGACGATACGGGCGCCCAGCGCGGCCAGTTCGCGGCCGGCCAGGGCGTCGTCCGTGACGACCGCCACATCGCGGACCGCCGGGCAGGCCAGCGCGGCCGCCACGGTGTCCTGCGCGAAGGCGAGGGCCAGGCCCGGGCGCAGCCCGTCGCCCGCGGTGTCCGAGAGCCTGCTCTTGGCGCGCGCCAGAGGCTTCAGGGGGATGACCAAGGTCCACTGCACGGGCGTTCCGCCCCTCTCTTGTCGCGGCCATTGTCACCCGGAGCCCCTGGCGGTGTCGGTGCCGGGGCGTACGGTGTTCTCGACAGACCGACGGCCTGGGGCGACACTTGTGCGGCCCCCCAGGTCCAAGAGGAAGGTGTTCGCGTGCCCCGCCGCAGAATCGGGTTCTGGTACCGCTTCGCAGCGGTCCTCTGCAAACCTCCGCTGGTGGTTCTGATCAAGCGGGACTGGGGCGGAATGGAGCACATTCCGGCCGAGGGCGGGTTTATCACCGCGGTGAACCACAATTCACAAGTGGACCCCTTCGCATACGGACACTTTCAGTACAACACCGGACGTGTTCCGCGATTCCTGGCGAAGAGCAGCCTTTTCAGGAAGGGATTCGTCGGTGCCGCGATGCGCGGCACCGGACAGATCCCCGTCTATCGCGAGACCACGGACGCGTTGAGTGCCTTCCGCGCCGCGATCGAAGCCGTGGAGCGCGGTGAGTGCGTCGCGTTCTATCCCGAGGGCACCATCACCCGGGACCCCGGCCAATGGCCCATGGCCGCCAAGACCGGTGCCGCGCGAGTGGCCCTGCAGACCCAGTGCCCGGTGATTCCCGTAGCGCAATGGGGCGCCAACGAGTTGCTCCCGCCGTACGCCAAGAAGTTGCACGTCTTTCCGCGCAAGACCAGCCACGTGCTCGCGGGCCCGCCGGTGGACCTCACGCGGTTCTACGGCAAGGAGATGAGCCCGGACCTCCTCAAGGAGGCGACCGAGGTCATCATGGCCGACATCACCCGCCTGTTGGAGCAGATCCGCGGCGCGAAGGCACCCGAGGTGCCCTACGACCCGCGCCGCGAGCGGATCGAGCAGCGGCGCCGGACGGCCGCGGAGACACAGGAGTTGGAGGCTCAGGCCCAGGCGGCACTTGAGTCGAAGGTCGAGCAGGAAGAGGGGCAGGGCACGTGAGCAAGCCGGTCAAGGCGGCTGTCTTCAGCGCCGGTTCGTGGGGCACGGCTTTCGGCATGGTGCTCGCCGACGCGGGGTGCGAGGTCACGCTCTGGGCGCGACGCGCGGAGGTCGCCGAGGCCATCAACTCCACGCGTACGAACCCCGATTACTTCCCCGGCGTGGAACTACCGGAGAACCTGCGGGCCACCACCGACGCCGCCGAGGCCGCCGCCGACGCCGACTTCACCGTCCTGTCAGTCCCTTCACAGACGCTGCGCGCCAACTTGGCCGACTGGGCACCCCTGTTGGCGCCCGACACGATCCTCGTCTCGCTCATGAAGGGCGTCGAGCTCGGCTCCGTCATGCGGATGAGCGAGGTCATCGAGGACGTCGCCAAGGTCGGCCGGGACCGGATCGCCGTGGTCTCCGGGCCCAACCTCGCGCGGGAGATCGCCTCCCGGATGCCGGCCGCCGCGGTGGTCGCCTGCACCGACGAGGCCGTCGCCCGCCGGCTCCAAACCGCTTGCCACACGCCGTACTTCAGGCCGTACACCATCACCGACGTCGTGGGTTGCGAGCTCGGCGGCGCGGTGAAGAACGTGATCGGGCTCGCCGTCGGCATCGCGGACGGCATGGGGCTCGGGGACAACGCGAAGGGCTCGCTCATCACCCGCGGTCTCGTCGAGACGACGCGGCTCGGGCTCGCGATGGGCGCGGACCCGCTGACGTTCTCCGGACTCGCGGGCCTGGGCGACCTGGTGGCGACCTGCTCCTCGCCGCTGTCGCGCAACCACACCTTCGGCACCAACCTCGGCAAGGGCATGACCCTCCAGGAGACCATCGCGGTCACCAAACAGACCGCCGAGGGCGTCAAGTCCTGTGAGTCCGTACTGGATTTGGCCCGTCGGCACGATGTCGACATGCCCATCACGGAGACGGTGTTCGAGATCGTGCACGAGGGGAAGTCGCCGGTGGTCGCGGTGAAGGAGCTCATGTCGCGCAGCGCTAAGCCGGAACGCCGATGAGCGCTCCGCTGGGTGGGGGGTGTCTTGTGCCGTCGGGTGACTGCTGCGCCGTCGTGGCTTGTCGCGCAGTTCCCCGCGCCCCTTACGGGGCGCTGCGCGAACCGCCTGCCGTCAACGGACGCTGACTCAAAGCACTACCACCGGGTACTCTCATCGCGATATGAGCACCGAGAACCTCTCCCAGAGCCCTGAGCAGCCGCCTCGCAAGCCGCGTGTGGCCGTCGTGTTCGGCGGTCGCAGCTCCGAACACGGGATCTCCGTGGTCACCGCCGGCGCCGTCCTCGCGGCCATCGACCGGACCAAGTACGACGTCCTGCCGATCGGCATCACCCGCGAAGGCCGCTGGGCCCTGACCGCCGACGCCCCGGAGCGGATGGCGATCACCGACCGCCGCACCCCGGACGTCGACGAACTCGCCGAGTCGAGCGAGGGCGGCGTGGTGCTCCCGCTCGACCCCGGGAACCGTGAAGTCGTCGTCAGCGAGCCGGGATCCGTGCCCAAGGCCCTCGGCGAGGTCGACGTCGTCTTCCCCGTCCTGCACGGCCCCTACGGCGAGGACGGCACCCTGCAGGGACTCCTGGAGCTGTCCGGTGTGCCGTACGTGGGCGCGGGTGTGCTCGCCTCGGCCGTCGGCCAGGACAAGGAGTACATGAAGCGGGTGTTCACCTCGTTCGGCCTCAAGGTCGGCCCCTACGTGGTGATCCGGCCGCGCGAGTGGCAGCGGGACGAGTCCGCCGCGCGCAAGAAGATCGTCGACTTCGCGGGTGAGCACGGCTGGCCGCTGTTCGTGAAGCCCGCGCGCGCGGGGTCGTCGATCGGCATCACCAAGGTCGACGACCTGTCCGGCCTCGACGAGGCGATCGAGGAGGCGCAGCGGCACGACCCGAAGATCCTCGTGGAGGCCGCGCTGCGCGGCCGCGAGATCGAGTGCGGGGTCCTGGAGTTCGAGGACGGACCGCGCGCGAGTGTGCCCGCCGAGATTCCGCCGCCCCAGGAGCACGCGTACTACGACTTCGAGGCGAAGTACATCGACTCGACCCCGGGTATCGTGCCCGCCCCGCTGACGCCGGAGGAGACCGCCGAGGTCCAGCGGCTCGCGGTGGACGCCTTCGACGCGGCCTCCTGCGAGGGGCTCGTGCGGGCGGACTTCTTCCTTACCGAAGACGGCGAGTTCGTCATCAACGAGATCAACACGATGCCCGGGTTCACGCCGATCTCGATGTACCCGCAGATGTGGCAGGCCAGCGGCGTCCCCTACGGGGAGTTGGTGGACCTGCTGGTGCAGGCGGCGCTGCGCCGTTCGACGGGGCTTCGCTGAGACAGTCAGTCGGAGATCCCCGCGGGGATCGCCTTCTTGACGGATTTCGCGAGGTCGACCAGGGGCGCCATGCCGTCTCCGGTGCGGTCCTTCGGGATGGTCACCTCCACGTAGGCCTTCCGCAGCGTCGTGGTGAAGCGGAAGGAGCCGTCGTCCTCCTTCTGGAGGAGCCAGCCGACGCCGTTCACCTCGACGCCGTCGGCCTCCGGGTCGTTCATCTTGGCGGGTCTGACGACACCGCAGCGCAGTATGATCGCCGGGTTCCCCCAGCCCGCGGTCAGTGCGGACGCGGGCTCGGGATCCCGGCGGCCCTGGTCGTCGACCTTCGACGGCAGCACCTTGTCCAGGTTCTGGCACAGCCCGGTGACCTTCGCGCCCGGCGAGGGAACCGCCGCCGACGCGCTGTCGTCTGCTGAGGAGCAGCCCGCGACGGTGATCAGCGCGGCGAGCACGGACAGCCCGATGACAGAACGGTGCCGGTGACGGAGAGAGTTCACCGGCCAAGGGTAGACGGGGGCTACAGATGCACCACCGGGCAGGTCAGGGTGCGGGTGATGCCGTCCACTTGCTGGACTTTGGCGACCACCATGCGGCCGAGGTCGTCGACCGTGTCGGCCTGGGCCCGCACGATCACGTCGTACGGTCCTGTCACGTCCTCGGCCTGGATCACTCCAGGGATCTTGCTGATCGTTTCGGCGACGGTCGACGCCTTGCCGACCTCCGTCTGGATCAGGATGTACGCCTGTACCACGGAACCTCCAGGGCGGCCACGAGGATCATGTGGGGAAAAGGAACGCCACGGTATCGCGTCGCCGCTCGCCGCGGGGAGACCCGCGGTGGCCCGACACGACTTGGCCCCCGTGCTGGGGCGCGGGCACGACTGAAGTCGACGGTCACCTCGACCGTACCGAGCACACCGACGGCTCGCGACCGGGCGCTGCCGTCACGAGAAGAGGACGAACGATGAAGGGCACCGTCGGTGAGTTGGGGGAGTTCGGGCTCATCAGGGAGCTCACTTCCCGGCTCACCACCACCCCCGCGGTCCGGGTCGGCCCCGGCGACGACGCCGCGGTCGTGGCCGCGCCCGACCGCAGGGTCGTGGCGAGCACCGACATCCTGCTGGAGGGCCGCCACTTCCGCCGCGACTGGTCCACGGCCTACGACGTCGGACGCAAGGCCGCCGCACAGAACCTGGCGGACATCGCCGCCATGGGCGCCGTACCGACCGCGCTGCTCCTCGGCCTGGTCGTACCGGCCGAACTCCCGGTCACCTGGCCCATGGAGCTGATGGACGGCCTGCGCGACGAGTGCCAGGTCGCGGGTGCCTCGGTGGTCGGCGGCGATGTCGTACGAGGCGACACGATCATGGTGTCGATCACCGCGCTCGGCGATCTGCGCGGCCGCGAGCCGGTCACCCGGGGCGGCGCGCAGCCCGGTGACGTGGTCGCCGTGACGGGCTGGCTGGGCTGGTCAGCGGCCGGGTTCGCGGTGCTGTCGCGGGGCTTCCGCTCGCCGCGCGCGTTCGTGGAGGCGCACCGGCGCCCCGAGCCGCCGTACCACGCGGGTCCGGCGGCGGCCGGGCTCGGCGCCACCTCGATGTGCGACGTGAGCGACGGGCTGATCGCCGACCTCGGGCACATCGCGGAGGCCAGCAAGGTCCGCATCGACATCCGGTCGGGCGCGATCGACGTCCCGACGCAGATGAACGACATCGGGCAGGCCGTCGGCGTCGACCCCATCCAGTGGGTGCTCACCGGGGGAGAGGACCACGCGATCGTGGCGACCTTCGCGCCGGACGTGAAGCTGCCGGCCCGCTGGAAGGTCATCGGCGAGGTCCTCAACCCGTCCGCACTGCCCCAGGTGACGGTCGACGGGGCGCCGTGGACCAGCAAGGGCGGCTGGGACCACTTCGGGGACATCGAGTCGTGAAGCCGCTGGTGCTGACCGTGGCCGGCTCCGACTCCGGTGGAGGGGCGGGAATCCAGGCCGACTTGAAGACCATGCTCGCGCTCGGCGTGCACGGCATGAGCGTCGTCACGGCGGTCACCGCGCAGAACTCCCTCGGCGTGCAAGGCGCTTGGGAGCTTCCGGCGGAGGCGGTGCGCGCCCAGTATCGCAGCGTGGTCGACGACATCGGCGTCCAGGCCGTGAAGACCGGGATGCTCGCGTCGGCCGAACTCGTCGAGACGGTCGCGGGGTTGATCGGCGGCACGGACGTCCCTACGGTCGTCGACCCTGTGGGCATCTCGAAGCACGGGGACCCACTGCTGGCGGACTCCGCGCTGGACGCCGTACGGACGAAGCTGTTGCCGGTGGCGACGGTCGCGACGCCGAATCTCGACGAGGTGGCGCAACTCACCGGCGTACGGGTCGACTCGGAGGACCAACTGCGCGAGGCCGCGGCTGCGGTGCTGGCGTACGGGCCGCGTTGGGTGTTGATCAAGGGTGGTCATCTGCCGGGTGACGCCGTGGATCTGCTCACCGACGGTTCTGAGGAGCACTGGCTGCGTGCGCCCCGGCACGACAACCGGCACACCCACGGGACCGGCTGCACGCTCGCCTCGGCGATCGCGTCGCAGCTCGCCAAGGGGCAGTCGGTGCCGGAGGCCGTGGCGGTGGCGAAGGACTACGTCACCGGGGCGATCGCGGCGGGGTTCGCGCTCGGTGGGGGGATCGGGCC
>NZ_JBXVPZ010000048.1:0-35190 GCF_057961495.1 Streptomyces sp. P5F9
CGCCTACATGGTCGGCGACCACTTCAGCGTCCTGCGGCTGGGCACGATGGAACTCTCCGCCGAACGCAGCGAGATCACGCTGGAAGAGCTCACCAACCACATGGCGGGCGGCACCGAACTCGCCGCGCTCAAGCACGAGTTGTCCCAGGTACGCGGCGTCGACGTCGAGGAGCTCCCCGAGGAGAAGGACCTGAAGGCGCCGGTGGCCGCGTCTCCCGAAGGGACCGCCTGACATGTCGGACCGTCCCTTCCTGGACCGCATCCGGGTCGGCTCCGCCCCCGACTCGTGGGGCGTGTGGTTCCCGGACGACCCCCAACAGGTGCCGTGGCAACGGTTCCTGGACGAGGTCGCGCAGGCCGGCTACCCCTGGATCGAGCTGGGCCCGTACGGCTATCTGCCGACCGACCCGGCCCGGCTCACGGACGAGACCGCCCGGCGTGACCTGAAGGTCTCCGCGGGCACGGTCTTCACCGGCCTGCACCGGGGCCCGTCCGTCTGGGACGCGACGTGGGAGCACGTCAGCCAAGTCGCCGCGCTCACCCAGGCGATGGGCGCGCGGCACCTGGTCGTCATCCCCTCCTTCTGGCGGGACGACAAGACCGCCGAGCTCCTGGAGCCGCCGGAGCTGTCCGGCGAGCAGTGGGCCCACCTCACCAAGGGCATGGAGCGGCTCGGGCACGAGGTCAAGGAGGCGTACGGGCTCGACATCGTCGTCCACCCGCACGCCGACACCCACCTCGACACCGAGGACCACGTCGAGCGCTTCCTCGACTCGACCGACTCCGAACTGGTCAACCTCTGCCTGGACACCGGGCACTACGCCTACTGCGGCGGCGACAGCGTCAAGCTGATCGAGACGTACGGCGAACGCATCGGCTATCTGCACCTCAAGCAGGTCGACCCGGAGATCCTCGCCGACGTCGTCAGGAACGAGGTGCCGTTCGGACCGGCCGTGGCCCGCGGAGTGATGTGTGAACCGCCGTCCGGCGTACCGGAGTTGGAGCCGGTGCTGATCGCGGCGCAGCGCCTGGGCGTGGAGCTGTTCGCGATCGTCGAGCAGGACATGTACCCGTGCGAGCCGGACAAGCCGCTCCCCATCGCGGAGCGCACCCGCAAGTTCCTCCGTTCCTGCGGTGCCTGACGACCCGAAAGGACGGCCGATGGCCATGAACCCGCGCGACCCGCTCGGAGTGGCAGTCGTCGGAACCGGAAAAATGGGCGCCGACCACGTCCGCAGGATCCAGGACGTGGTCAACGGAGCCCGGGTGACCGCCGTCGTGGACATCGACGCGGAGCGCGCCAAACGGATCGCGTCCGGTGCCGACGGCTGCACCGCGTACACCGACCCGGCCGCGGCGATGGCGGCGGCCGACGTCGACGCGGTCCTGATCGCCTCACCGGGCCCCGCCCACGAGGCCGCCCTCCTCGCGGCCTTCGAGCACGACCTCCCGGTGCTGTGCGAGAAGCCGCTCACGCCGGACGCGGCCTCGGCGCTCCGGGTGATGGAGGCGGAGCTGCGCCTCGGCCACCGCCGGGTGCAGGTCGGCTTCATGCGGCGCTACGACGCCGAGTACATGAAGCTCAAGTCCCTTCTGGAAACAGGCCAGTTGGGCAGACCGCTCATGCTCCACAACCGGCACCGCAACGCCGCCAGCCCGCCCTTCTTCACCAGCTCCATGCTCATCAGCGACTCCGTGGCCCATGAGACGGACGTGACGCGCTGGCTGCTCGGCCACGAGATCACGGCGGTGACGGTGCTGCGCCCGCGCCCCACGGCGAGCGCGCCGGACGGTCTCCAGGACCCGCAGTTCGTCGTCTTCGAGACCGACGGCGGCGCGATCGTCGACGTCGAGATGTTCGTCAACTGCGGCTTCGGCTACCAGGTCCAGGCCGAGATCGTCTGCGAACGCGGCACCGCCCGCATCGGAGACGGCCACGCCATGGTCACCAACATGGCCGGCCGCTGGGGCGGCACCATCGCCCAGGACTACGTCGAACGCTTCGCCGACGCCTACGACCGCGAGATCCAGACCTGGGTCGACGCGACCCGTCACGGCGAGGTCACCGGGCCGAGCGTGTGGGACGGGTACGCGGCGGCGGCCGTGTGCGAGGCGGGGGTGCGGGCGCTGGAGGACGGCGTGCGCGTAGAGGTCGAGTTGGTGGAGCGGCCCGCGTTCTACCGGTGAGTGCGCGGGGCCGCCGTACCTGTCGCGGAAAAGTGTGACACTTCGCCGAGAAGTGTCACACTTTTCGCGGTCGGGGTCCCAGCCCCGCCTCCCGGTAGCACGCGTCGATCAACGTCATCGTCGCCACGGCGTCGTCCGCACCCATCGGCAGCGGCGAGCCACTTCTCAACCGGGCCGCGAACGCCTCCAGTTGATAGGTGTACGACGACCGCCGGCCGAGCCGCTCGGTGCGTTCGCCGTCCGTCGTCCGGATGACGACCCGGTCGTCCAGCTGCGGCAGCACGAAGTTCGGCGCGAACGCCTCACCGCGGCTGCCGACGATCCGGCAGCTCATCACCAGTTCGTCGTACGCCATGTGACAGCGGGCCGAGCCCGTGGCGCCGCTGGGGAAGACGAGGTCGGCGTCCAGCCACTCGTCGACGCCGGGTGCGCCCGCGCGTTCGCCGGCGCGGGCCTTCACCAACTGCGGGGCGCCGCCCGCCCAGGGGGCCAGCATCCGCTGGGCGTGCAGGCTGTAGCAGCCCAGGTCCATCACGGCGCCGCCGGCCAGGGCCAGGGACCAGCGCGGGTCGGTGTCCGGCGGGGCCGGGATCGCGACGAGCGTCTCGACGTGCCGGAGTTCGCCGAGTTCACCGGAGGCCAGCAGCTCGTGCAGGCGCCGGGTGACCGGGTGGAAGAGGTAGTGGAAGGCCTCCATGAAGACCGTCCCGGATGTGGCGGCGGCCTCCCTCACCTCGGCCGCCTCCTCCGCGTTGCTCGCCGACGGCTTCTCCGACAGGACGTGCTTGCCCGCCGCGACCGCGGCGAGGTTCCACGGTCCGTGCAGTCCGTTGGCGAGCGGGTTGTAGACGACCTCCACCTCCGGGTCGGCGATCAGGTCGGCGTAGGAGTCCGCGACCCGTTCGACGCGGTGCGCGGCGGCGTACGCCTCGGCCCGGGACCGGTCGCGCGCGGCCACCGCGACAACGCGGTGGCCGGTCGTCCGGGCGGGACCGATCAGGGAGTTCTCGGTGATCCGAGCCGCTCCCAGTACTCCGATGCGCAGGGGTTCCCGGCCCGGACCGCTCATGCCTCCCGTACCTCCTGGATGGTGACGGGGCGGTGCTCGTGCAGCGACAGGGTGCAGGCGTCGGCGATCCAGCCCGCCTCCAGGGCGTCCGCGACCGTGCACGGCGAGGTGCGGGTGCCGGCCACGACCTCGGTGAACGCGGTGAGTTCGGTGCGGTAGGCGGCCGTGAAGCGGTCCATGAAGAAGTCGTGCGGGGTGCCCGCCGGGAACGTCACGCCCGGCTCGACCGAGCGCAGCGGCAGCTTGTCCTCCAGGCCCACCGCGATGGAGTCCGCGAAGCCGTGGATCTCCATGCGGACGTCGTAACCCCGGGCGTTGTGCCGGGAGTTGGAGACCACCGCGATGGTGCCGTCGTCCAGGGTGAGGATCGCGCCGGTGGTGTCGGCGTCGCCCGCCTCCTTGATGTACTCGGCGCCCCGGTTGCCGCCGACCGCGTACACCTCGGTGACCTCGCGGCCGGTGACCCAGCGGATGATGTCGAAGTCGTGGACCGAACAGTCGCGGAAGATGCCCCCGGACGCCGCGATGTACGCGGCCGGCGGCGGCGCCGGGTCCAGCGTGGTGGAGCGCACGGTGTGCAGCTTGCCCAACTCGCCGGACTGTACGGCGGCGCGCGCGGCGACGAAGCCGGCGTCGAAGCGGCGGTTGTAGCCGATCTGGATCGGCACGTCGCTGCCCTCGACGGCCTTGAGGACCTGGACGCCCTCGGCCATCGTCTTGGCGACGGGCTTCTCGCAGAAGACGGGGATGCCCGCCTCGACGGCGGCCAGGATCAGGCCGGGGTGGGCGTCGGTCGCCGCGGCGATGACGACACCGTCGATCCCGGCGGCCAGCACGGCCTCGGGGGAGTCCGCGACCTCGGCGCCGAACCGCTCGGCGGCCTTCTTCGCGGCCTCCGCGAACGGGTCGGCGACGACGAGGGACTCGACGACGTCGAGTCCGGACAGAGTCTCGGCGTGGAAGGCGCCGATGCGGCCGAGGCCGAGGATTCCGATGCGCATGAGGGCTCTTGCTTTCTTGAGAGGTGCGGGTTTGGTGCGGCGGTTTTCTTGCGGCGGGTCAATTGCCGGACGCGGACGGTCAGTCGAGGGCGCCCAGGACGTTCTGGTCCCAGTCGATCACCGAACCGGTGACCACTCCGGACCGGTCGGACAGCAGGAACACCACGAAGTCGGCGATCTCGTCCGGCTGGCCGAGCTTGCCCATCGGCTGACGGGCGGCGGCCTGCTCGCGCCAGTCGTCGCCCGCGCCGTGGAAGGCGCGTTGGGTGGCGTCCTCGCCTTCGGTGTCGGTCCAGCCGATGTTGACGGTGTTGATCCGGATCCGGTCGAAGCGGTGCGCGTGCGCGGCGTTGCGGGTCAGGCCCGCGAGACCGGCCTTGGCCGTGGAGTACGGGGCGAGGTAGGGCGGGCCGCCGTGGGCGCAGTTGGAGCCGATGTTGACGATCGTGCCCGGCGCCTTGCGGGAGGTCATGTCGGCGACCGCCGCCTGCATGGCGAAGAACGGTGCCTTCAGGTTGATCGCCATGTGCTGGTCGAACAGTTCGGGTGTGGTGTCCAGCAGTGAGCCGCGTGAGGTCAGCCCGGCCGCGTTGACGAGGCAGTCGACGCGCCCAAAAGCCTCGACGGCCCGTACGACGCTGTCGCGTGCCTGCGCCGGATCGGCGAGGTCGGCCCGCACGAAGCGGGCGCCGGTGTCCGCGGTGAGCTTCTCGCCCACCTCCGCGCGGCGGCCGGTGAAGACGACCTTCGCGCCCTCGCGCACCGCCGCCCGCACGATCGCGGCGCCCACGCCCTGACTGCCGCCGTTGACGAGGAGGACCTTGTCGTCGAGAAGTCGAAGCCCCATGGTGCTCATTGGTGTTCCCTCAGCTCTCTCGCCGCTCGGCACCGGCCCGCAGTTCCCCGCGGAGTGCCTGCGGGTCCCAGGCCTCACGCACCGCGCGGCGCACGAGGTCGGCCTGCGAAGGCGGGGCCAGCCCCTCGACCGGCGGGTCGTTGTCGAGGTTGGTCGGGAACGGATAGCCCTCGGCGCTCGCCGCGACGACCGTGTCCAGCCACTCCTCGCCCACGCCCTCGGCCTTGCGCTGGAGCAGGACCGGGTAGACGGCGTTGCTGACGGCCTCGCGGTCCACCGTCTCCATGGCCCGCCCGAACGCGGAGGACACCTGGAGCAGGTTGGCCATGCGCCGCACGTCCGCCGTGCGGTTGGTGCCGGCCGCGTGGAAGAGCGCCGGGTTGAAGAACGCGGCATCGCCCTTGGCGAGCGGGAGTTGGATGTAGTGCGACTCGAAGTAGGCCTGGAATTCCGGGAGTCGCCACGCCAGATAGCCCGGCTCGTACTTCTGGGAGTGCGGCAGATACATCGTCGGGCCGGACTCGACTGGCATGTCGCAGTGCGCGACCGCCCCTTGGAGCGTGAGCACGGGGGAGAGACGGTGCACGTGTGCCGGATATTCGGCGGCGACCTCGTTCGTGAGGAACCCGAGGTGGTAGTCGCGGTGCACGGTCTGCGCGGCGCCGCCCGGGTGGACCACGTTGATCTGCGAGGTGACCTGGTAGCCGGGGCCGAGCCACGCGACGGACACCAGGGCCAGGATGTCGTTCGCGTAGTAGTCGGCGAACGCCTCCGGGTCGTAGAGCGCGGCCTTCTCCAGCGCGTTCCACACCCGGTCGTTGGCCCCGGGCTTCGCGAAGTGGTCCCCGGCGCCCGCGCCCGAGGCGCGCTGCTCGGCGATCAGGGCCTCGAACACCTCGGTGGAACGGTCCACCACCGACAGGTCCGGGAAGGCGCCCTTGAGGACCACGATGCCGGGCCCCTCGGCGAACGCCCGCACCAGCTCGGCCTGCACCTCGCGGCGCTCGCCGGCCGCCACGGACTTGCGGAGCCGGTCGCTGTCGTAGACGAGGACGTTCCGCTCGACCGAGGACGCGAACGGGAAGTCGGCCAGGTCGGTCGGCTGCTCGACGAGCGCGCGGAAGGTGTCGAGGTCGCAGTCCTGCTCGGCGAGCCAGGCGCGGGTTCCTGCTGATGTGAAGGACATCGTCGTCCCCTCGGGTCACGGAGCGGTGCGGTCCTGTCATTCTTGTCAGTACAAACCCTTCGAACAACCAGCAGCAAGCCATCAAAAACCCCTCAAGGAGATGACCGGTGGGACACCCCTTCCCGATCCGGGAAATCGCACGTCAGGCGGGTCTCAGTGAGGCCACCGTGGACCGGGTGCTGAACGGCAGGGGCGGTGTGCGCGAGAGCACCGAGCGTGAGGTGCGCCAGGCCATCGCCGATCTCGACCGGCAGCGCACCCAGGTCAGGCTCGTCGGCCGTACGTTCATGATCGACATCGTGATGCAGACGCCGGAGCGCTTCTCCACCGCCGTACGGAACGCGCTGGAGGCGGAGCTGCCCGACCTGCACCCGGCCGTCGTGCGCTCGCGTTTCCACTTCCGGGAGACCGCGCCGGTGAAGGAGCTGGTCGGGACCCTGGACAGGATCGTGCGGCGCGGCTCGCAGGGCGTCATCCTCAAGGCGCCGGACGTCCCCGAGATCACCGCCGCCGTCGGACGGCTCGTCGCCGCCGGGATCCCGGTCGTCACCCTGGTCACCGACCTGCCCGCGAGCGCCCGCCTGGCCTACGTCGGCATAGACAACCGGGCGGCGGGCGCGACGGCCGCCTACCTGATGGGCCAGTGGCTCGGCGACCGCCCCGGCAACGTCCTCACCAGCCTGAGCAGCGGTTTCTTCCGCAACGAGGAAGAACGCGAGATGGGCTTCCGCAGCACCATGCGCGCCCGCTACCCGGAACGCGCGCTCGTCGAGATCACCGAGGGCCACGGCCTGGACGCCACCCAGTACGAGCTCGTCCGGGCCGCCCTCAAGCGCGACCCGGACATCCGCGCGGTCTACTCGATCGGCGGCGGCAACATCGCGACCCTGCGCGCCTTCGCCGACCTGGGCCGCGAGTGCGCCGTGTTCGTCGCGCACGACCTCGACCACGACAACACCCGGCTGCTGCACGAGCAGCACCTGTCGGCCGTCCTCCACCACGACCTGCGCCAGGACGTCCGCGAGGCCTGCCGCATCGTCATGCGCGCACACGACGCCCTGCCGCCCGCGGGCCCGACCCTGCCGTCCGCGATCCAGGTCGTCACGCCCTACAACCTGCCTACGACACCGCCGCGTTGACCCCGTTCAGCGGTTGAGTCGGCTCACAGGTTGATCGCGTACGCCTTGCGCAGCGTCTCGTGCACCGTCCACGTCGTACGGTCGCCCTCGCGCAGCACGGCCAGGTCCCCGGGACCGACCGTCAGCGTCTCGCCGCCCTCGACCTCGATCGTGGCCGAACCGCTGATCACGACGAACAACTCGTCCGCCTCCGTGTCGGTGACCACACCCGGCGTGATCTGCCAGATCCCGCGGATCTGCTTGCCGTCCTCGGACTCCCACACGACCTTCCCGGTGACCTCGGGCGTACCGGAGACGATCTGCGCCGGATCGAGCGGCTCGGGTTCGAGCTCGGCGTCGGGGATACGGACTACGAAACTGTGCGTCATGCCGCGACCCTAGCCGGGGTGGACCGGTCCAGGCGTGGACACTGTGTGGGGTATCGGCCCAGGTCGGAGGACACTTCGTCGCGAAGTGGCGGCCCGGGCGGGGCCGGGTGATCGTGGAGGGCATGGCGCAGACCACGGCAGCCGTCCCCGAGCCGCACCCCCACCCGCACGAGACCCGGGAGAACATCCTCTTCGGGGGCGTCTACGGCTCCGTCCTCGCCTGCTCGATGGTCGCCGCGCTCACCCAGTACGGGCACACCGACACGGCCAGCCGCCGCTACGACGCCCTGTGGCTGCTGGTGACCGCCGCCGCCTCGGCACTCGCCCACGGGTACGCCCACTACATCGCCGAGCGCGCCCCGCACCGCCGCTGGGACGCTCTGCGCACCCTGCGCGACGAGTGGCCCCTGGTCGCCGCCGCGCTGCCCACCGTGCTGCTGCTCGCCGGGGCGGGCTGGGGGTGGTGGCCCGCGAACGGCGTCGAGTACGCGGCGTTCGTCCTCAACATCGCGCTGCTGTTCTGCCTGGGGCTGGTCACGGCCCGCTGGTCGGCGCGGAGTTGGGTGGCCGCCGTGGCAATCGGGGCGGTGGACGCGCTGCTCGGGGTGGTGGTCGTCGTGGCCAACGCCCTGATCAAATAGGCCCGTTCGGTCTGTTCAGCCTGTTCACCAAACGGCACCCGCCTACAGGACGCCCTACGGAACGTCCCGGTAACCGCGCAGCTTGCGGTACAGCGTCGCCCGCCCGATCCCCAACGCGGCAGCAGCCCGCGCCTTGTTGCCCCCGTGCCGGCGCAACGCCGCCAGGATCGCCGTGCGTTCGGCATGCTCCATCGGGCTGAGCCGCCGGGCCGCGGGACCCTCCCGCACGGGATCGGGCAACTCGGCCCGCCGCACCGGGCCGGTGACCCGCCGGTGTTCCGCCAACGCCCTGACGACATGGGCGAGTTCGGTGACGTTCCCGGGCCAGGGGTGTTCCTCCAGGGCCCGGAGCGCGTCCAGGGTCCAGGTGAGCGGCGGCTGTCCCGGCACCGGGCGGGGCGCCAGGACCGGCAGCAACTCCCTTATGTCCTCCGGGCGTTCACGCAACGCGGGCACGGTCACCGAGCGGGCGGCCAAAGTGTCCAGGAGGCGCTGGAAGCACGGGCCCGGGGGAGTGCCGGGCGTGTAGGTGACCAGCAGATGGATGTCCGGGTGCTCGTCGAGCAGGGAGTTGAGCGCGGCGACGTCCGGCTGGGCCAGCCGTTCCGCGTGCCGCAGGAGCAGCGGGCGGCCGTCGGCCAACTCGCTGTACTTCACGCCCAGTTCGGGCGACTCGGCGGCATCGGCGACCAACGGCACGGTCCCGTCGAGCAGTTCACGGGCCAGCGCGGTCTTGCCGCTCCCGCGCTCACCGGTCAGCAGCAGCGGCTCATGGACCCGGGCCAGCTCCACCGCCCGGGCGACCGCGTGCCGCCAGGGCACCGAACCACCCGCGAGCGCCAGCGCGGGGCGCGGAGCGAGACGCGGCACCGGCACCTCGGCGGCGCGCGCTTCCAGGACGGCGACGATCCCGAGGACGCGGCCCTCATGCCGTACGGGTGTGATCTCGGCGGTGCACCCGGCACCGTCGGGGAGCGTCACGTCGTAGGACTGCTCCCGCACTGGACGGCATACGGCGTCGTTGGACCGTTCCACCACGGGACCGCTCCCGGCGTCGGCCCGCCGCTCCCGGCTCGAACCGCCCCCGGCGTCGTGGGACCGTTCCAACACCGGACCGCACCCGGTGTCCTGAGGCGGCCGTGAGTCGTGGGGCGGCCGTGAGTCGTGGGGCGGCCGTGCGCCGGAGGTGCGCTCGCTCGTGCTGGACCGTTCCAACGCGGCCAGTACCTGGGGTGTCGCGAGGCGGACGGCGGCCTCGCTGACGATGCGGTTGCGGCCGTCGAGGGCGACGATCGCGCGGTCCGGGCTGTGGGCGGCCGCCCGGGTGTAGGCGTCGAGGAGCACCCGTTCGGCGGTGCGGGAACGGGCGAGTAGTTCCGCTTCGACCGCGGTGGCTGTCGCTTCGGCGAGGGCGGACCCGGGGTGCGGGCCGCAGCCGGCGCACAGGGCGGACGCTACGGTCACCGTGCCGACTGCCTGCCCGGTATCCGGGGCGAGCAGGGGGACGCTGACGGCGGACACGTCCTGCCACACGTCGAGGAAGTGCTCGGGGCCGTGCACCTCGGCCCGGCGCCGGGCGCGCAGGGCGAGGGCCGCGCTGTTGTGGCCCACCTCGCGCTCGGACAGGTCGCGGCAGCGGTCGTCGCCGGGGACCTCGCCCGTGGTCCACAGCACCCGCAGACGCTCGTCGGTGAGGAGCAGCGCCGAGTGGCCGAGCGCCGGCGCGATGCGCTCCAGGACGGGCCGCGCCGCCTCCAACAGGGCGGATTCGGCGAGGAGTTCGGGCTCATGGACCGGTCCATCGAGGTCGTGCCGTACGCCGAAGAAGCGGGCGCGGCGCCAGGCCGCGAGGACCTCGTCCGGGACGTCGTCGGGCAGTGGGCGGCCGCTCAGGAACCGCTCGCGTGCCTGGCGGAGCGGGGCGAGGGCGGGGGAGTGATCCAGGGTGGTCATGACGCCTCTCACCGTATCGGGCCCGTGGCGGCGGCCGCCGAGGGGCTGTAACTGTCTCGTAATGAGACACCCGAGCAGGTCCGGCCCGCATCATGATCGTGAAGAGTCGGTGCCTTTCTCACCTCTGCCTCACCCTGTCTCAACCTGACCCACCTCCGTCGCACCCCTGCCTCACCCCTGGAGCGTCCCGCCGTGCACGTTGTCGAGACCGACGTACTGATCGTGGGCAGCGGCCCGGCCGGGGCCTGTGCCGCGCTGGCACTGAGCACCTACGGCGTGCCCCACATCGTCGTCACGCGCTACTCGCGCCTCACCAGGACGCCCCGCGCGCACATCACCAACCAGCGCACCATGGAGATCCTGCGCGACCTCGGCGTCGAGGACGAGGTGCTGGCCAAGGCGACGCCGCAGAACCTGATGGGCAACACCACGTTCTGCACCAGCCTCGCCGGCGAGGAGCTGGGCCGGATCCGTTCCTGGGGCAACGAACCGCTCGTGCAGGCCGCCCACGACCTGGCCAGCCCGACCCGCATGTGCGACATGCCGCAACACCTGATGGAGCCGGTCCTGATCGACGCGGCGCTCGCGCGCGGCTCCAACGTCCGCTTCAGCACGGTCTACAAGTCCTTCGTCCAGGACGAGGACGGCGTCACGGTCACCGTCGAGGACCGGCTGCGCGGCGACGAGTACCAGATCCGCGCCAAGTACCTCATCGGCGCCGACGGCGGCCGCTCGCAGGTCGCCGAGGACGCCGGGCTGCCGATGGGCGGCCAGATGGGCGTCGCGGGCAGCATCAACATCGTCTTCGACGCGGACCTGTCGAAGTACACCGCCCACCGGCCCTCCACCCTCTACTGGGTGCTCGCCCCCGGCGCCACCGTCGGCGGCATCGGCGCGGGCCTGGTGCGCTGCGTCAAGCCCTGGAACGAGTGGCTGATCGTGTGGGGTTACGACGTGAGCGCCGGCGCCCCCGACCTCACCGAGGAGTACGCCCTGTCCGTCGTCCGGCAGTTGGTCGGCGACGACGAGATCCCGGTGACCATCAAGTCGTCCTCCGCGTGGACGGTCAACGAGATGTACGCCGAGACCTACGCCAACGGCCGTGTCCTGTGCGCCGGTGACGCCGTGCACCGTCACCCGCCGTCGAACGGGCTCGGCTCCAACACGTCGATCCAGGACGCCTACAACCTGGCCTGGAAGCTGAAGCTGGTCCTCGACGGCACCGCCACGCCGAAGCTCCTCGACAGCTACGACGCCGAACGCGCCCCCGTCGGCAAGCAGATCGTCACCCGCGCCAACAAGTCCATCGGCGAGACCGCCCCGATCTTCGAGGCGCTCGACGGGCTTTCGCCGCAGACGCCCGAGCAGTTGTGGGCCAACATCGAGGCCCGCAAGGACGCCACGGAGGCCGCGGCCAAGCAGCGGGCCGCGCTGCGCGAGGCGATCGCCTTCAAGGTGTACGAGTTCAACGCGCACGGTGTCGACCTCAACCAGCGCTATTCCGCGGAGAGTTCGACCGCCGTCGTCCCGGACGGCACGCCCGATCCCGGCTTCGAACGCGACCGCGAGCTGTACCACCAGCCCAGCTCCCGCCCCGGCGCCAAGCTCCCGCACGCCTGGATCACCTCCGGCTCCCGCACCGTCTCGACCCTCGACACGGTCGGCAAGGGCCGCTTCACCCTCCTCACCGGCATCGGCGGCGAGGCCTGGGTGCGCGCGGCGCAGGCGCAGTCCCTGGACATCGCCACGGTCGTGATCGGCCCCGGCCAGGAGTACGACGACCCGTACGGCGACTGGGCCCGCCTCAGCGAGGTGTCCGACGGGGGCGCGCTCCTCGTCCGCCCCGACGGCTATGTCGCTTTCCGCCACGCCGACGCGGCCGAGAACGCCGGACAGTTGCTCACGGACGCGTTGCGACGCATCCTCGGGCACGGCTGACATGTCACACAGGGGCAGTTCGCACAGGGTAGGGAGCCGCAATGACCACTGACGTCACCGTCACGGACGAGGCCGTCGCCAGTCTGGAGGGGACGGCCGATCCCCGCCTGCGTGAACTGCTGACCGGCCTGATCCGGCACCTCCACGCGTTCGCGCGGGAGACCCGCCTCACCCAGGCGGAGTGGGAGCGGGCGATCGGCTTCCTGACGGAGACCGGGAAGATGTGCACGGACACCCGGCAGGAGTTCATCCTCCTGTCGGACGTGCTCGGCCTGTCGATGCTGGTGGAGACCATCAACGGTGACCGGGCCGCCGGTTCCACCGAGTCGACGGTCCTGGGCCCCTTCCACATGACCGAGTCGCCGGTCCGCGAACTCGGCGCGAACATCGACCTGGTGGGCGGCGGCGAGCCCTGCGTGGTCAGCGGCCGGATCGTCTCCGGCGACGGCACCCCGCTGCCCGGCGCCCTCCTCGACGTGTGGCAGGCCGACGGCCACGGCTTCTACGACGTGCAGCAGCCGGACGTCCAACCCCCGGGCAACGGACGGGGGTTGTTCACCGCGGACGCCGAGGGCCGCTTCTGGTTCCGCACCTGCGTCCCGAGCCCGTACCCCATCCCCACGGACGGCCCCGTCGGCGAACTCCTCAAGGCCACCGGCCGCCACCCCTACCGCCCGGCCCACATCCACTTCATCGCCTCGGCCGAGGGCCACTCCCCGGTCACCACCCACATCTTCGTGGCGGGCAGCGACTACTTGGACTCCGACGCCGTCTTCGCCGTCAAACAGAGCCTCGTCGAGGACTTCACCCCGACCGACGACCCGTCCCTGGCAAGGGAGTTCGGCATCGAGAACCCCTTCCGCCACGCCCGCTTCGACCTCGTCCTGGACCGCGCGTGAAGGACTTCCTGGACTTCGCCTACGATGCCCGGCCCATGCGTGTCGTGTTCCGCCCCGGCGCCGCGCTCACCGCGACCGCAGGAGAGGCCGAACGGCTCGGTCTGCGGCGGGTGTTGGTGCTCTCGGGCGCCCGGGGTGCCGAGACCGCGCGGGCGGTCGCAGACTCGCTGGGGGAGGTGTGCGTCGGGGTGCACGCCGAGGCGAAGATGCACGTCCCGGTCGAAGTCGTCGACCGTGCGGTCGAGTTGGCGCGCACGCTGGGCGCCGACGGCTGCGTCGCGGTCGGCGGCGGCTCCGCGGTCGGCCTCGGCAAGGCGATCGCCCTGCGCACCGGCCTCCCGCTGATCGCCGTCCCCTCCACCTACGCCGGCTCCGAGATGACCCCGGTCTGGGGCCTCACCGAGAACGGCGCCAAACGCACCGGCCGCGACCCCGCCGTCCTGCCCCGCAGCGTCGTCTACGACCCCGAACTCACCCTGGAACTCCCCGTACCGCTCACGGTGACCAGCGGCATCAACGCGATCGCGCACGCCGTGGAAGCCCTCTACGCCCCGGACACCTCACCCCTGATCGCCCTCATGGCGGAGGAGGGCGTAGGGGCTTTGGCGGGCGCACTGCCCCAACTGGCCGCCGAACCACGGTCGTTGGCGGCCCGGGGTGGTGCCCTGTACGGGGCCTGGCTGTGCGGTTCCTGCCTCGGCGCCACGACCATGGGCCTGCACCACAAGCTGTGCCACGTCCTCGGCGGCACCTTCGGCCTGCCGCACGCGGAGACGCACACGGTGGTCCTGCCGTACGCGCTGGCGTACAACGCGCCCGCCGCACCGCTGACGGCCTCCGTCGTGGCCCGCGCACTGGACGCCGACGACGCACCGCGCGCCCTGTGGGACCTGGCGAGGCGGCTCGACGCACCGCGCTCGCTCGCCGAACTCGGCATGAAGGAGGGCGACTTGGCGACGGCGGCGGCACAGGCGGTGAGTCAGGCATACGCCAACCCCCGGTCCGTCACCGAGGACGGGGTGCTCGCGCTGCTGCGCGCGGCGTACGAGGGAACGCCCCCCGCGTAAACGGCCGTTCAGAGGTCCGCGTGGTCAGTGGTTCGTGCGGACGCCGTCCAGCGCGATCGCCAGGACGCGGTCGCGCTGGGTGTCGTCCACGAACGTCGTGCCGGTGACCCCGGCCACCAGGCGCAGCAGATCACCGAAGTCCATGTCCGTGCGGGCCAGGCCCGCCTTCTGTGCGCGCTCGAACAGCGGGCCGCCCGCCGAGAACATCGACTCGCGGCAGGTCCCGAAGATCTCCGAGTCGTTGTCCAGCGCCTCGCGCACCGCCTGCTTGGTCACCATGTAGCCCGCGAACCGGTTCAGCCACGAGGTCAGCGCCTCCCACGGCTCTTGGTCGGCGACGGTCAGAGCGGCCTGGCACAGGGCGTTCACGTCGTCCGCGTAGACGCTCTCGAAGAGGGCCCGGCGGGTCGGGAAGTTGCGGTAGAGGGTGCCGATGCCGACACCCGCACGGCGCGCGATGTCCTCCAGGGACGCCTCCGCACCGTGCTCCGCGAAGGCCTCGCGCGCGGCGGCCAGCAGGGCGTCGTAGTTGCGGGCCGCGTCCTTACGGTGTGGGCGCTGTGCGGCGACGATCTCGCTGACGGGGAACGGCTGGGCCGTCACGGGTGCCTCCCAGGGGCGGGCTCGGTTGAACCGGAGGTATGCCTCCGCTATGGTGGAGGGGTACCTCCACTTTAGCAGTGTGGGCGCGTTCCGCCGCCACGCCGTGCGCGGGCGCACCCCCGTTCGCTTGTTCCGGAGAGGCTCTCGATGCCCCGCAAGTCCTCCCGCCTCACCTTCGCGGTCCTCGCGACCGGTGCGGGCGTGTTCGCCATGCTGCAGTCGCTGATCGCGCCGGCCCTGCCGACCGTCCAGCACGCGCTGCACACCTCCCAGTCCACCGCGACCTGGGTGATGACGGCCTACCTGCTGTCCGCCTCGGTCTTCACCCCGATACTCGGCCGCGTCGGCGACCTGGTCGGCAAGAAGCGCACCCTCGTCGCCGTCCTCGTCGCGGTGCTGGCCGGCTGTCTGGTCGCCGCGCTCGCCCCCAACATCGGCGTCCTGATCATCGCCCGGGTCGTCCAGGGTGTCGGCGGCGCGCTGTTCCCGCTGTCCTTCGGCATCATCCGGGACGAGTTCGACGCGTCCCAAGTCCCGGGCAGCATCAGCAACTTGTCGGCCGTGATCGCCGCGGGCGGTGGCGTCGGCATGGTGGCCGCCGGTCCCATCGTGACCGCGCTCGACTACCGCTGGTTGTTCTGGTTCCCCGTCGCCATCGTCGCCGTCACCACCCTCATCGCCGTGCGCTACGTCCCCGAGTCGCCCAACCGCGCCCAGGGGCACGTCAATTGGCTCGGCGCCGTGCTCCTTTCCGGCTGGCTGGTCGCCCTGCTGCTGCCGCTGAGCCAGGCCGGTATCTGGGGCTGGGGCTCCGTGCGGGTCGTCGGCCTGTTCGCCGCGGCCGTCGTCCTCTTCGCGGCCTGGCTGTTCTCGGAGGCCCGCTCCCGCAGCCCGCTCATCGACCTGAAGGTGATGCGCCTGCCGTCCGTGTGGACGACCAACACTGCCGCGCTGCTGTTCGGCGCGGGCATGTACGCGATCTGGTCCTTCCTGCCCGGCTTCGTCCAGACCCCGTCGTCCGCCGGCTACGGCTTCGGCGCCAGCGTGACCGCGTCCGGCCTGCTGATGCTCCCGATGCTGATCGCGATGTTCGTCTCGGGTGTGCTCAGCGGCCACCTGGAACCGATCGTCGGCGCCAAGACCCTGCTCACCACCGGTGCCGCCCTCGGCGCGGTCGCCTGCGCGATCCTCGCCCTCTGGCACGACCAGCAGTGGCAGATCGCTGTGGTGGCAGGCATCTTCGGCCTCGGCATCGGACTCGCCTTCGCCTCCATGGCCAACCTCATCGTCGGCAGCGTCCCGCCCGAGCAGACCGGCGCCGCCACCGGCATGAACGCCAACATCCGCACCATCGGCGGCTCGATCGGCGCCGCGGTCACCAGCGTCCTGGTCACCGGCCACCTCCAGGCATCCGGCCTGCCCTACGACTCCGGGTACACCCACGGGTTCACGCTGCTGGCGGTGCTGCTCCTCGGCGCCGCGCTGGCCGCGCTCCTGGTGCCGGCGCGCCGGTCCGGCCGTAGCGGAGGAAGGACCGTCAGCGCCTCCGAGTCGGGGCTCCTGAAGGCGGAGGAGGAGGCGTCTGTGATGGCTCCCGGCGCCCTGAACTGACCCGGCCGGTGTGCCAGCATGAACCGATGATCGAAGAGAGCGCGCGGCGCTTCCGTGCCGAACTCCTGGACGTCCACCGGCTCCGGCTCGTCGAGACCGCCGCTCCTCGGCTCACGCCCGAGGAGCGGCTGGCCATGGACGAGGTGTGGGACGCGAAGGTACGGGACAACCCGAGCTACTTCGACGGGCCGGTCCTCGTGTGCGCGGGCACGCGGCGGGAGGGCCCGGACGAGCTGACCGTCTCCTGGGTCCGGACGACGTACCGGCACTTCGCCCTGCGGCGCGTCCCGTTCTCGACCACGTGGCTGCCGTCGTTCTTCGTCTCCGTCCTCCAACCGGCCGACGACGGACGCCTGTTGGTCGGCCGCATGTCGAACTCCACGGCGGCACCGGGACGTTGGCAACTGCCGGGCGGATCGCTCGAACCCCCCGAGGACGACGAGCCGCTCGACATGGCGGCCCTGCACCGGCACGCCGCACGGGAGTTGGTCGAGGAGACCGGCATCGACACCTCGCCCGACGACCTCACCTACTGGAACGTGACCCGCGCCGGAAACGGCAGCATCGGTGTCCTGTTCCGCGCCCCGTCCCTCCCGGAGGCCAGGCTGCGCGAGCGGTTCGAGGCGATGGCGGCGGCGGAGCGGGCCCAGGGCCGCGACCCGGAACTGGACCGCATCGCCCTGATCCGCTCGGCCGCCCAACTCCCGCTCCTGGTGGGCCCGCACGCGGACTACCTGGAGCCGATCGTCAGCCGTTACGAGGCATCGGCGGCGGACCGGGCGTAACGGGTGTCTCGATATGAGACACCCGTTTCACCGCCGGAGCGCCAAGGATCGAGGGCATGTCGTCTGGCGCCGTATGCCGGTACGACTGCTGTGAAGAAAGGTGATCACCATGGCCCTCGCACTGCTCCGGCGCCGGCGGCCCCAAGGCGCCTCCGCCACGGCGGTGGGCCTCTCGCTCCCCCTTCCGCCCGGCGCGGGCGGCTTCGGCCGTGAGATCGTCGACCCGATGGGCGTGCCCATGGCGTCCGCCGACGTGACGGTGACGGCGCTCGACTCGCACCGCGTCACGGCCTCCGGTACGACCGACCCGTACGGCTTCTTCCTCGCGGCCCTGCCGCCCGGCCGCTACGGCCTCCTCGTCTCGGCCCAGGGACTCCAGCCGCACCAGGAGACGGTCGAGATCGTCGCCGGAACCGCCGAGCCCACGGAACGCGTCTGGCTCCAGCCCGGCCGCGCCCAGGAACTCCCGCCGCCCGGCACTTGGCTCTTCGACCCGCCGCACACCGCGATCCGCTTCATCGCCAAGCACGTCGGAATGGCCCATGTGCACGGCCGGTTCGAGCGGTTCCAGGGCGGTATCCAGATCGCCCAGGAGATGACCGACTCCCGGGTCCACGTCCGCATCGACGCGTCCAGCATCACCACCGGCAACACCACGCGGGACAACCACCTGCGCTCCGGTGACTTCCTCGACGTGGAGCGCTACCCGTACATCGACTTCGCCAGCACCCGGTTCGCCTACCGGGGCGGCAGCAAGTGGACACTGCAGGGTTCGCTGACGATGCACGGCGTGAGCCGCTCGGTGAACCTGGACACCACCTACCTGGGCACGGTCAACGGCGGCTACGCCGAGGAACTCCGCTGCGCCGCCCTGGCCACGGCCGAGCTGCACCGCGAGGACTACACCCTGAACTGGCGCAGCATGCTGGCCCGGGGCATCGCCGTCGTGGGCCCCACCGTCCAGCTGGAGTTGGACATCCAGGCGATGTACCGCACCCACGACACCCCGACGCCGCCGAAGTGACCTGCCACATGCGGTAGGGTTTACCTGCGTGTTCACCCGGCCGACCGGGTGCGGCGCAAGCGGGACGTGGCGCAGCTTGGTAGCGCACTTGACTGGGGGTCAAGGGGTCGCAGGTTCAAATCCTGTCGTCCCGACAGTGTGAAGGGTCTTCGCAGGCGAGAGTCTGCGGGGGCCCTTTTCGTATGGGTCGTTTCCGGTCTTCGGGGTTGAGCATGCCGCTCATCGGGGCCGCTCGCTGCGGGCGGGGAACGACCCGGAGACGACCCGCTACAACTATCTGCTGGCGGCTGACCAGTTGGGCCGCTACCTGGGGGTATTCGCCGGACCCAGAGGCTGACGACGCGGCCGAGGATCCGACCGACGTCAGCCGCGCGCACATTGAGGCGTTCCAGGCGTGGATGAATCGAGACGAGGTCGGCGTCGACGGCGCTGAACAACCACAAGGCACTACAGCAGTTCTTCAAGTGGCTGATGCTGGATGAGGGCGAGATCGACTCCTGGCCGGCCTGCTCGCCCTCGCCCTCTCCCTCAACGTCACCGAACTGCTGCTCGCGGATGCGTACGGGCGGGCGGCTTGCGACGCCGTGGGCCCGCTGTTGCTGATCCGTTGGGCCGAGATCGACCCTGGCCTGCTGCAAGCCATCAGCAGTATCCGTGCCGTCGCCGACGGTGCGCCGACATTGCCGAGCGGTGGTTCAAGCACTTCCGGAGGACGGCGCCGATGATCTTCTTGAGCGGGCTCGGGCGGAGGATGTCCGGCACTGGCACGCCCACCGGTGGCCGATTTCTGCCGAAACGCTCCGTAAGCGATTGCATATCGGCGCCGCACGATCCCGCTCGCTGGTCGCTGTCTTGCGCACCGGCAGTGCTGGCGAGGTCGGCAGGGGGTTCCGGGCTGTTCTAGGTCTGCTGTTCGAGGCTGTACCACCAGCAGGTTCTTGGTCTGCTGGTGGTACACCTTGTGTGGGGCTGTGACCAGGTCAAACGACGGTTTAGGCCGCGGTGAACGGAGAGTTGGCCCGGACATGGTCCGGATGTTGACCGTCCAACATCATCGTCATGGGCGACGCGGCCCACGCCATGAGCCCCGCCCTGGCGTCGGCACTGACACCGCACTGCGCGACGCGCACACTCTGGGTGAGCAACTGCTCGCAGTCACCGCCGGCGACAGGCTGCTCCTAGACGGCAATACGGCCTAGCAGCAGGCCATGCGCGATTACGCTCACCACCCACTCATACGGAACTGGCCGAAGTCACCACACGCCCTGGCGTCTGCGACGGGTGAATCGCGACGACGGCGATCATCGCCTTCGTCTCGGCATGAGCTGGTGTTGGCGGCTTTGCTCTGCCGTCCAGGCCTCAGGGTGCTGCGGGCACGGATGAGTCTTCCTGTCGCTTGACCGGCCGGCGGACTCGACCGTCCGGCCTGTCCCTGCGTGATCGGTACGGTGGTCCCGGGACGACGAGAGAGGCGGCGCTGCCGTGGGTGTGGAAGCGGAGATCAGGTCGGCGAAGGAGGCCGCGGATCACGAGCTCATCTTGGCGTTCGGGCGACTGCAGGGGGCGGCGAACCGGCTGGAGTACATCCTGGGCCGGGCGCTGGAGGTGGAGTGCGGCATCAGTCATCTGGTCTTCGAGGTGCTGCTGATCCTCGGGCGCGCGGGCGAGCCGGGGCTTTCCATGCGGGCCATCGCCCAGGAGCAGGTGCTGACCACCGGCGGTGCCACCCGGCTGGTGGATCGCATGCAGGCGGCGGGTTTCGTGACGCGCGCGGACTCTCCCGACGACCGGCGCGGAAAGCTGGTGCGGCTGACGCCGCTGGGCGAGGAGACGGTCGTACGCGCGTCCCGGGTCCACCTGGAGAACATCAAGCGGTACCTCGTGGACCCGCTGCCCGCGGCGGACCGGAAGCGGTTCGCGGAGGATCTCCGCATCCTCAGCCACACGGCCCGGGATCTGCTGCCCCGGCTGCCCTGACCTGCGGACCAGCGGCCACGCTGGTGTAATGACGTGGTCAGCCACACTCATGTGCCCCACCTCACACGAGCCTTGAAATATCTGACACGTCAGTTACTGTTCTGTCAGGTGAATCGCTCGCAACCCGCGGGCGCACATCTCTGCCGAGGTCTTCGATGAAGCTCGTCTACGTCTTCGACGCCTACTGCGGCTGGTCGCACGGGTTCTCCGGAACACTGAGCGAGGTCGCCGCCCGTCACCCCGAACTGCCGGTCGAAGTCGTCTCCGGCGGACTGTTCACCGGGTCGCGCCGGGTGCCCGTCCGCGAGTTCGGCTACGTCCAGGGCGCGAACGCCAAGATCGCCGAGCTGACCGGCGCCGAGTTCGGCGAGGCGTATGAGCGACTGATCGCCGACGGCTCCTTCGTGATGGACTCCGACGCCGCCGCCCGCGGTGTCGCAGCCCTGCGCCAGGCCGCCCCCGACCGCGCGGCGGAGCTGGCTGCGGCCCTTCAGCACGCCTTCTACGTCGACGGACGCAGCCTGTCCGACGCGGCCACCTACCGAAAGGTCGCCCAGGCCGCCGGGCTCGACGCGGATGCCGTGGTCGACGCCTTCGAAGCCCCCGACACACAGGCCGCGGCCCACGCCGACTTCCGCCGCGCGGTCCAGCTCGGCGTTACCGGGTTCCCCACGCTGCTGGCCGTCGACGGAGACTCCGTCACCCCGCTGGCCTACGGCCAGGCCACCGCCGACGAGGTCGACGCACGCTTCGCCGCCCACTGATCTTCCCCTGCCCCACTCCATCCCTTGCACGTAGGAGCCCCCGCATGAGCACCCTCTCCTTCAAGGTCCTCGACCTCGACTTCCCGGCCGGCAGCAAGAACAAGACCGCCACCCTCGTCACCGGCGAGAACGACGCCCTGCTGGTCGACGCCGGCTTCACCCGCGCCGACGGCCACCGCCTCGCCGCCGAGATCCTCGACTCCGGCAAGAAGCTCACCACCGTCTTCGTCAGCCACGCCGACCCGGACTTCTACTTCGGCGCCGAAGTCATCGCCGACGCCTTCCCCGACGCGACGTTCGTCGCCACCCCGCTCGTCATCGAGCACATCCAGCACTCCTACGAGGGCAAGCTCAAGGCGTGGGCCGCGCTCGGCCCGAACCTGCCCACCCGCCTGGTCGACCTGACCGCGCTGACCGGCGACCTCGCCCTGGAGGGCCACCGCTTCGAGCTCAAGGGCGGGCCGGCCGCGCTGCCCGACCGCCACTACCTGTGGCAGGCCGAGCACCGTGCCCTCCTCGGCGGCGTCCTGCTCTTCCAGCAGGAGCACGTCTGGGTCGCCGACACCCCCACCCCGGGCGACCGCGCCGCGTGGATCGACCTGCTCGACGAAATGGCCGCGCTGCGGCCGGAGTTGGTTGTCCCCGGCCACCGTCTGCCCGGTACGGCGGCGGACGCGTCCGCCATCTCCGCGACCCGCGAGTACCTCCTCGCCTTCGAGGAGGAGCTCGGCCAGGCGTCCGACGGCGCCGCGCTGACGGAGGCGCTGGTCAAGCGCTACCCCGACAACGGCATGCTGATCGCCGCCCAGATCGGTGCGAAGGTTGCCAAGGGTGAGATGAAGTGGGGCTGACCATGGCCGAGTTCGCGACCTCCACCGCACCCGCCGATGTCGTACGGCGTCAGTACCTCGCCTCCGCGGCGGGTGACCTTGAGGCCCTTCGGGCCACGCTGGCCCCCGACGTGGAGTGGACGGAGATGGCCGGCTTCCCCCTCGCCGGTACCTACCGCACCCCCGACGGCGTCACCGCCGGTGTGATGGAGAAGTTGGGCCAGGACTGGGACGGCTGGACCGCCCACGACGACACCTACGTCGTCGACGGCGAGAACGTCGTCGTCCTCGCCCGCTACACCGCGGCCAACAAGGCGACCGGGAAGCCGATCGCCGTCCGCGTCGCCCACCACTTCGTCGTACGCGCAGGACACATCGTCCGCTTCGAGCAGTTCGTCGACACCGCGCTCGTCCGCGACGCCATGACCGTCTAGCGTCCGCGACGCCATGACCGTCTAGCGTCCGCGACGCCATGACCGTCTAGACGTACGCACGAGCCAGCATCCCCCCAGAGAGCAGGAGAGGCTTGTGTCCGCTGCCGACAACAAGGCGCTCGTCATCGCGTTTTACGAGCAGGCGTTCAACGACTACCAGCCGGAGCAGGCCGCCGCCGCGCATCTCGGTGAGAGCTACACCCAGCACAACCCGGAGGCGCAGGACAGTCCGCAGGCGTTCGTCGGCTACGTCCACTGGCTGCGCGGCCAGTTTCCCGACCTGCGCCTGGACATCAAGCGGGCTGTCGCCGAAGGGGACTTGGTCGTCACCCACAGCAACCTGCATCTCAAGCCCGGCGACCGCGGCATGGCCGTCGCCGACTTCTGGCGCGTCGCCGACGGAAAGATCGTCGAGCACTGGGACGTGATCCAGGAGGTGCCCGAGAAGAGCGCCAACGACAACACCATGTTCTGAGTTCCGCGCCCGCATCCGGGCCGGGACCGGTCCGCCTCACGGGTCGTGCCACCCGCCGTCGACCTCCGCACCACCCCGCCGTGCGCCGCGGCACATGCTGCGGTACACGGCCCGCTCTTGAGGCTGCTTCAGGCGAACCGAACGCCACCGTCGTCCTGGTATACGGGCCACGGACATCTCCTGGATCTTCGGTCCGTTGCGGGCGGGGCGTGCACCCCTTTTCTTTGCGGAGCCACCCGCCGCTGCTCCCGCCGGCCTTCCGCCCGTTCGTCGGGGCCACCGTTTTGCATCCGCTCCGCCCACCCACCGCATCTGTCTCACCTGACCAGGTCGCGGCCGTCCTGAGCCGCGCTGCGCGCTGTCGACGCGGCATGACTCCCGGGCGCCACCGCACCAGCGCTTGGTCTTCTCCGTCAGAAAGGTTTCCCCACATGACCAGCCTTCCCAGCCGACGCCGTCTGCTCGCCACCGGCGCGGGTGCCGCGCTCGGCTTAGGTGCGGCCGCCGCCACAGCTTCCCCCGCGGCGGCGTCCACCACTGACCGGACGACAGGGGTCGCCGAGGAGACCCGCACACTCGACGAGCTCTACCAGGCGGCCCTCACGGAGGGCGGAAAGCTCGTGATCTACGCGGGCGGTGACGTCTCGACGCAGGCGGACGGCCTTCGTACCGGCTTCAAGAGCCGCTTCCCCGGGATCGATCTGACGGTTGTCGTCGACTACAGCAAGTACCACGACGTCCGCGTGGACAACCAGTTCGCCACCGACACCGTCGTGCCCGACGTCGTACAACTGCAGACCGTCCAGGACTTCGTGCGCTGGAACGAGCAGGGACGTCTGCTCACCTACAGGCCGGCCGGCTTCTCCAAGGTCTACGCCCCCTTCAAGGACGCCCGCGGTGCCTGGGTCGCCGTACAGGTGAGCGCCTTCAGCTTCATGTACGGCCCGGCGGCGGTCGGCTCGGACGTGCCCACCAGCCCGCTCGACCTCGTCGACGCCAAGTGGAAGGGGAGGATCGCCTCGTCCTATCCGCACGACGACGACGCGGTCCTCTATCTCTACACGCTCTATGTGCAGAAGTACGGCTGGGACTGGCTGGCGCAACTGGCCGCCCAGGACCTGCAGTTCGCCCGCGGCAGCTACACACCCCGGGACGCCGTCACCAGCGGGCAGAAGGCGATCGGCGTCGGCGGCTCCGGCGCGGCCCTGGCCACCGGGCCCGTCAAGTGGGTGCTCCCGGACGAGGCGACACCCTTCGTGTCCTGGGGGCAGCGGGCCGCGATCCTGAAGCAGGCCAAGAACCCGACCGCGGCCAAGCTCTACCTCAACTGGCGGCTGTCCACCGAGCAGCAGCAGGCCGCCACCAACGGTTGGTCGGTCCGCACGGATGTCACCCCGCCGACGGGGCTGAAGCCCATCTGGCAGTACCCGAACGGGAACCTCGACGGATTCCCCCGCTTCATGGCCGACCGCGCCGCGATCGAGCGCTGGAAGCAGACCTTCGCTCTCTACTTCGGCGAGGTCAAGGGAGACCCGTCGCCGGGCTCTCTCGGGCTGCACCCGGGAGCCTGACCCGCACATGGCAGAAACTGGGCAGGCAGTCCTTTCACGGGCTGCCTGCCCGGGCCAATACCGGTCGCGTCAGCTCCTCCCAATAGGGCATCCAACGCACGGCTGCTCTGTTGGCGGCCACCCCAGGGACAGCCCGCATCGGACCCCACAATTCCGCGCGGAGCAGGTGGTCCTCTGCTGTCCGGCAGACGCTCACCGTGGCGCGAACGCGTAACACGGGTCGTCGTCGCTCCTCTCTAGGCAGTGTCCGGGCCGGTTCGCGAGAGACGGACTATGGCGCGATAGAGGGCCGTGGGCTTCGGGGCTTCGGGGCTTCGGGAAGGTCACCAGGTCACCGCCCTGATCCGCACCCCCGCCAAGCTCGCCCTCACCCACTCCCAACTCACGGTCATCACCGGGCAGTTGTCCGACCGCGATGCCGTCGAGCAGGCCGTCGGCGGTGCCGATGCGGTCATCAGCGCGCTCGGCCCCTCCCTGAAACGGTCCACGACCGGCACTCAGGTGACCGACGGAACCCGCATCATCGTGCAGGCGATGGAGGCGCGGAAGGTCACCCGTTTCGTCGGCCTGGCCACGCCCTCGCCGGCCGATCCGCGGGACAAGCCGCACTGGAAGCACAAGGTGCTGCCCGTGCTGGCCGGGCTGATGTTCCCCAACGCGCTGGCCGAGTTGAAGGGCATGACCGAGGCCGTCACCGGCTCCGGCCTCGACTACACGATCGCCCGCATCAGCAATCCGACCGACAAGCCCGCCACCGACCGCATCCGCTCCGGGTTCCTCGGCCACGACCGGGTCGGTTCCGCCATGAGCCGAGCCGTCATCGCCGGCTCCCCGCGTGTCGACAACCCCGGCACCCTGCCGATGCGGCCGGACGAGCCCGGTGTCCAGCTGATCGTGTCCGGCCACGTTCTGGACGGCCACGGTCAGCCGCTCGCGGGCGCCAAGCTGGAGATCTACCACGCCGCCAACAACGGCGACTACTCCGGTCTGTACGACGACGGAGTGCCCAAGTACAACCTGCGCGGGCACCTGTTCACCGACGCCGACGGCCGCTACACCTTCACCACCATCACCCCTGTCGCCTACGCCGATGCCAACGCGATGGCGATCGACAGCGTCGTCGAGGCCGCCGCGGCCCTCGGGCGCAGCCTCTACCGTCCGGCCCACATCCACTATGAGGTCCACCACCCTGACCTGATCAGCCCCTGGTTCGGCGAGATCTACTTCAAGGGAGACCCCGTCATCCCCGTCGACTTTGGCGGCTCCAAGTTGGCCCACCCCGCCCTGCAGGCGGACACCACCCTCCATGAGGACCCCGAGGACATAGCCGGACACGGCTTCCAGGGCCCGTACCGGACCACGGAGTTCGGCTTCGTCCTCAAGACCCGCGCCAACCCGGACACCCTCGCCCCGAAGGAGGAGAGGGCATGACTCCCGAGGAGGCCACGGCCTGGTCGCCGGCCCGGCTCAACACGGCTCTCTTCCACCACTACGACCGCCGCGAGTACGACGAACTGCTCGAACTGTTCGCCCCGACGCCCTGTACGAGGCGAGGTTCACGGACGCAAGCTGCGCGGTCATGCGGAGATCCGGGACGTGCTCGACGCTCGTTCCGGTCCCGAGGTGACGGTCCGCCACCTCGTCACGAGCCGGTACTTCCACAGTTCCGGGGACGGGACCGCTCAGGGCACCGTCTCCCTACACGTCGTCGAACTGAACGACCACTACCGGTTCGACAACGGGCACTGGAAGATCACCCACCGCGCAGCCCACACCGTCCCTGCCCCAGCCCCCGCCTGATCGCCCCCACGGAAGAGGTACGGGTGACACCGGCACGCCCGGCAATCGCTTCGGCAGAGGTGCCGTAGCAGCCCTTGAGCGCGAACTCGCGATCGCAGCGCGGGGATGGCGCTCCCGCATCTCTCCTGCCTGCTCATCCGGTGCGTGCCGCCATGCCGGCGGGCGCCGGTCAGCTCGACCTGAAGCCGGCCTGTGACGCGCCCCGGGATCCGTTCCCTGCTTGAGAGCTTGCGCACTGGAAACCGATCGGTTTACAGTGAGGCAAGGCGAAACCGATCGGTTTCCTTCAAGGGTTCGGGAGTGCATGATGACGACAAATCGACCGGTGGCCCTCGTGACGGGCGCCTCCTCCGGCATCGGGAAGCAGACCGCGCTCGCACTGGTCGCGGCAGGTTTCGAGGTGGCTGGCACGGGCCGCGACGCCTCACGTGTCGGCCCGCTCCAGGGCGTGACGTTCTTCGACCTCGACGTGGTCAGTGACAAGTCGGTCACCGCGGTGGTCCAGCAGGTGATCGACCGGTTCGGGCGGATCGACGTCCTCGTCAACAACGCCGGCATCGGCTCGATCGGCGCGGCCGAGGAGACCTCCCTCGCGCAGGCCCAGGGTGTCTTCGACATCAACGTCTTCGGAGTCATGCGCATGGTGAAGGAAGTCCTGCCGCACATGCGCGCCCGGGGGCGCGGACGCATCATCAACCTCTCGTCCGTGCAGGGCTTCATCCCTGCTCCCTACATGGCGGTCTACGGCGCGTCCAAGCACGCCATCGAGGGCTACTCCCAGTCCCTGGACCACGAGGTCCGGCAGTACGGCGTCCGCTCGCTCCTGGTCGAACCCGCCTACACCAACACCGGGTTCGAGGCCAACAGCGCCAAGCCTGACACCCCCCTGCGGACCTACGCCGACCAGCGGAAGATCTTCGACCGCCTGATGGCGGAGGCGATCAAGAGCGGTGACGACCCCGCCGTGGTCGCCAAGGCGATCGTCACGGCCGCGACCGACGCGAAGCCGAAACTGCGCTACGCCGCCGGCCCCATGGCCGGACGGGCACGCATGCTCCGCTTCGTTCCCGCCTGGGTCCTGGACAAGCAGATCCGCACGATGAACAAACTCGTCGGCTGACACCCACACCCGCAAGCCCCGTCCACCCGCAAACTCGTTCGCGCCGTTGATACCGGGAGAGACCCATGTCCGAGACGCTGCACTCCGCCGCCGCCACCGTGGCGCGCTGGCGCTCCGCCGAGGAACACGGTGACGTCGACGCCGCGGTCGCGTGTCTGAGCCCGGACGTCGTGCTCAGCTCGCCGCTCAGCGGCCAGTTCCGCTTCGAGGGATCCGACCAGCTGCGCGACTTCCTGACCGTGGCGTTCGCGGCGGTCAAGGACGTCCGCTACCACACCCAGACCGGCGAGGGCGACACGTACGCCCTGGTCTACCGGGCGCGGGTGGGATCCCAGTCGTTCGAGGAGGTGCAGATGCTGCGGCTCGACGACCAAGCGCGCATTACGGAGATCACGCTCTTCGGGCGTCCGATGCCGGCCCTCACCGCCCTGATGCACCTCATGGGTCCGGCGCTCGCTCGCCAGCAGGGCCGCCGGGGCCTTGCGACGCTCATGAGCGTCAGCACCATACCGATACACGCGATGGTCTCCTCGGGGGACCGCAGCATGGTCGCGAAGACCCGGCCGACAGCCCGGTAGAGCTGAGAGCACCACTGGCCGTCTGGCCCCGCTCCCCTTCCAGTTCCAGGAGTTGGCGGCAGCCGCCGGCGATGTCCCCGGCAGACGGCTTCAGGTCGCGGGAACGCACGAGGTGTCTGCCGTCCAGGTGGGCTCCGGCTCGCCCCACGCGCCGAGGTGATGCGGCAACTCGCCGCGCCCTCCAGCAACTTGAACCAGTAGGAGAGGCTCCCATGAAGCGACGTACGTTCCTTACGGCGACCACCGCGTCGCTTGCCGCCACCCAACTCGCCGGACCCGCCTACGCCTCCGACTCCGCCTCGCCCTCCGGTTCAACAGCCGGTCACTACGAGGTCGTTGCCCGCTTCTGGGGCGCGATGCCGACGGGTGTCACCGTCTCGCGCCGCGGCCGCATCTTCGTCAACTTTCCCCGCTGGGGTGACGACGTCCCGTTCACCGTCGCCGAACTGCGCGGCGGGAAGCCGGTTGCCTACCCCGATGCCGAGATGAACCGCCAGGACGCCTCCGACCTGGCCGGGCACTTCCAGTCGGTGCAGAGCGTCGTCGTCGACGGGGCCGACCGGCTGTGGATCCTCGACACCGGAAGCCCGCTGTTCGCCGGGTCCTCCTACGGCGGTCCCAAGCTCGTGGCGGTCGACCTGCGTACCGACCGGATCGTACGGAAGATCCTCTTCCCGCCCGAGGTGGTGCCGGCGAACAGCTATCCCAACGACGTGCGCTTCGACCTGCGTCGCGGCGCCGAGGGCATGGCCTTCATCACCGACTCGGGCGGCTCCAACGGCATCATCGTGGTCGACCTCGCCACGGGCCGCTCCTGGCGGCGACTGACCGGGCATCCCTCGGCACTCCCGGACGAGCGGTTCCTTCCGGTCATCGAGGGCGAGCCCTTCATGGTCCGCCCCGCGGGCGGCGAGCCCACGTACTACGAGACCGGCTCCGACGGCATCGCTCTCAGCGCCGACGGCACGCGCCTCTACTACTGCCCGCTCTCCAGCCGCCGACTGCACAGCGTGTCCACCGACGCCCTCGCCGACCCGGACGCCACGGACGCCGAGGTGGCGGCGACGGTCGAGGACCTCGGGTTCAAGCCGATGGCCGACGGCCTGGAGAGCGACGACAAGGGGCGGCTCTACGGCGGCGACCTGGAACACAACGCGATCTGGCGGAGAAGCGCGAACGGCACCTACCGGACCCTCGCCCAGGGGAGCGACCTGATCTGGGTCGACACCCTGTCCGTCGCGTCGGACCGGCACCTGTACGCCACCGCCAACCAGCTCAACCGGCTGTCGCCCTTCCACGAGGGCAAGGACCTGCGCCGCAAGCCCTACCTCCTGGTCCGCCTGCCGATCGACGCCGGGCCGGTCAGGCTCGTGTGACCTCGCCGGCCCGCGTCGGGCGGCCGCCTGGGCGGGGGAGCGGTGTGCACACCGGCCGAGCAGCGGGCGACCTCGACCCTGACGCGGACCCGGGTGGGGCAGGTTTTGCCGGTGCGGTGCGCGGCGCCGCGGTCGATTTCGGGCAGACCACTGTCTCCGTACAAGCAGACCATCGTCTCCGTACATCGGCTCCGTACAACTCGACGCCCTCAAGGCGCTGAACCGTACGCTCAGGCCCCGAGCGGTACCGGCTCCGGGCTCACGGCACGTCCGCGAACGCCTGAACCTTCCCCTCGCTCACTCGCCACCCCGCTACCAATGCCCCCAGGGCCCGCTCGTAGCAGTCGGCGACCGCGAGCCCGGGCGGCTCGTTCCCCGACAGCACCAGGGACACCAGGCCATGGGCCGTTCCCCAGACCGACAGTGCGATGACCTCCGGGTCGGACTCCGCACTGAACTGCCCTGCCTGCTGTCCGCGCCGCACGGCGTCGACGAGGGGCCGGTAGGTCTCGATGGCGTCACGCGGCCTCTCCGACTCCAACTCCGACTCTGACGGGCACTGGACGCTGCGGTCGGAGAAGAGGATCGCGTAGAGATGCGGGTTGGCGATGGCGTATTCGCGATAGACGAGCCCAAGCCGGATCACGTCGCCGGCCGGGTCGTCCGTCGGACGGATGGCTGCCAGGCGTGCGACGAAGAGCCGCGCGGCCTCCTCGTACAGGCTCCTGAGCAGACCCGCCTTGTTGCCGAACAGCGAGTAGACCGCCGTGGTCGAGGTCTTCACGTCCGCGGCGAGCTGTCGCAGGCTCAGCGCGGCGGTGCCGCGGTCGAAGACCGTGGCGGCCGCGCGGTGCAGGAGCCGGAGCCGGAGTGCTTCGTCATGTGTCTTGAGCCTGGCCATGGCGTCATCGTATTGCAACGCCGTTACGAATGCAGAGACGCTCGGCCATCTCCCCGATGAGAGGTGCGCAACAGCATTGCATCGAGCAATAAAAACACTGTTACGGTTCGTTCGGCGCCGACCTTGGGATGGTCCTGTCCGGCGTTGGCTGACGATCTAGGAGAAGTCATGTTTGAGGGGTTCGGGCGGCTGCTGTACCGCAGGCGAAAGCCGGTGCTGATACTGACCATGCTGTTCGCCGTCCTGTCCGGGGCCTACGGCGCCGGAGTCTTCGGCTCCCTGACGCCGCTCGGCTTCCAGGACCCCGGCTCGGACAGCGTGCGCGCGGCCCACATCGCCGAGAAGGCGTTCCCGCAGCGGACACCCGACGCGGTGATCGTCTACCGCGACAAGGACCGCACCGTCGACGACCCGTCCTTCCAGCAGGCGGTCGTCAAGCAACTGAAGTCCCTGCCGAAGTCGGAGGTGACCGGCTACCTGGACTTCTGGACGACCAGGATGCCTGCGCAGGTCAGCCACGACCGGCACGCCACCTACGTCGCCCTGAACCTGCACGGCAGCAGCGAGAAGGCCAAGGAGGACGCGTACAAGGCGGTCAAGGACAAGATCCCGGCACCCGGCCTTCAGACGCTGCAAGGCGGCACGGTGCCCACCGGTCACCAGGCGAGTGAGAAGATCGAACACGACCTGAGAACCGCGGAAATCATCTCGGCCCCCGTGCTCTTCCTGCTCCTGCTGGTCGTGCTCGGCGGTCTGACCGCGGCCTTCCTCCCGCTGCTCGTCGGCGTGCTCTCCATCCTCGGTTCGATGGCCGTCCTGCGGACCATCGCGAACATCACCGACGTGTCCGTGTTCTCCATGAGCCTGGTCACGATCCTGGGTCTCGCGGTCGCCATCGACTACGGCCTGCTGATCGTGAGCCGCTACCGCGAGGAACTGGCGGCCGGCTACACCGGCGAAGCGGCGATCGGGCGCACCATCGCCACGGCCGGGCGCACCGTGATGGTTTCTGGCACCACGGTCGCGGCGGCGCTGGCCGGACTGACCCTCTTCCCGTCGACGTTCCTGAAGTCGATGTCGTACGGCGGCGTGGCAGCGGTCCTGCTGGCGGTGCTCTTCTCACTGGTCGCCCTGCCCGCGCTGCTCGCCGTGATGGGACCGAAGGTCAACGCCTTCCCGCTGCGCCGCAAGAAGGCAGGGCGGCCGAGGGCGGCGGGCGAGGGCGCCTGGTACCGGTTCGGGCACGGCCTGATGCGGCGGCGGTGGGTCGTGGTGGTGGGCGCGGTGGGTCTGCTGCTGACGCTCGCCCTGCCGTTCTCCAAGATCGAGTTCGGTTCCATCAACGCGCAGCAGCTGCCGAGCAGTTCCGAGGGCCGCCAGGTCTTCAACGCCATGGAGCACGACTTCGACGGCGACGCGGTGAAGTCCATCGACTCACTGCTCGTGCTGAAGTCCGACGGGACCTCGAAGGAGCAGGGCGCGGCGCTGAAGGCGTACGCCGAGCGGCTCGGCGCCACGGAGGGCGCCACGAGCGCCCGGATCAGCGGCGTGGAGGGCGCCACGGCCCGGGTGTCGGTCACCTATGACGGCAACCCCATCTCGACCCACGCGCGGGACCTTGTGAACCGGATCAAGGAGGTACCGGCACCGCCCGGCGCCCGGGCCTACATCGGCGGCGAGTCGGCGATCTACGACGACACTCTGGACGCGCTCGGCGAGACCCTGCCATGGATGCTGCTCTACATCGCGGTGATGACGTACATCCTGCTGTTCCTCGCGTTCGGCTCGGTGCTGCTGCCGTTGAAGGCGATCGCGATGAACATGCTGTCGCTGTCCGCGACCTTCGGCGTCCTGGTCCGGATCTTCCAGGACGGCCATCTGCACGGCCTGCTCGGCTTCGACCCGACGGGCAACATCGAGCCCAACATGCCGATCATGCTGTTCGCGCTGATCTTCGGGCTCTCCATGGACTACGAGGTGTTCCTGGTGTCCCGGATGAGGGAGCAGTACGACAAGCAGGGCGACAGTACGGAAGCCGTGGCCACGGGGCTGCGGTCCATCGGCCGCCTGGTCGTGAGCGCGGCGGTGCTGATGTGCGTGCCGCTCGCGGCGATCGGGATGAGCGATGTGCTGACCATCAAGCTGTTCGGCGTCGGCATGGTGTTCGCGGTCCTGGTGGACGTGCTGGTGGTGCGCATCCTGCTGGGAACGGCCGTCATGAGACTGCTGGGCAGGGCGGCCTGGTGGGCTCCGGGTCCGCTCGCCCGCTTCTACGACCGGTTCGGCATCAAGGAGACCGACGTGCCGGAGGACACCGACGAGCGGGTCCCCGTCCCCACGGGCTGAACCCTCCCGAGAGGCCGAAGTCCCTTCACCCTGGGCACTTCGGCCCTCGCTGCCGTCGCGAGCGAGGGGTCGGCGGTGCCCCGCTGGGGACTCACTTCTCCGGCTGCTCGCTCCGCTCGCATGCACGGCGGTCATGGCGCCGGTGGTTCGCGTCCTCCTGGGCCAGGCGCCGTAGCAGCCGGACGACCGGCTCGAACAGCACGGCGAGGACCACCGCCCGCTCGGCGAGGGCGATGCGGTCCTCGATCCCCTCGAACTGTGCGAAGTCCAAATCGGCGGTGGAGGTGGCGAGCTGTGCGTAGGGGACGAGGTCGTCGACCGTGTAGTCGGTGCCGAGGCGGCTCAGCGCGGCGAGACTTTCGGCGAGTGCCGGGCGGTGCGGTGACGCCTCGGAGATCCGCCAGCCCATGCTCTCGATGAGAGCCTCGACCCTCGCGGCGGCTCCGCCCGGTACAGCCTCGTCGGCGGTGCTCTCCGCTCCGGGGCTGTCCACGTTGTCCGCGCCGCTCCTGCCGTTCGTCTCCGCGGAGGGCACGGGCAGTGCGTGGTGGACGACGCCCAGGGTCTCGAACCCGTCCAGCGGACGGTCCACCGCATCGAGCACCTCACGGGTACGGGCGACGGACAGCCCGCCGAGCTGGATGAGCGAACGGATCAGACGGAGCCGCTGGATGTGCTCCTCGCCGTACTCGACCGCCGTCGCGTTCAGCGCGCGTCCCTCGGGCAACAGCCCTTCCCGGCGGTAGTACTTGATGGTCGCCATCGGCACCCCGGACCGTCGGCTGAGCTCTGAAATCCTCATGCGCTCCCTCACGCTCAACTGTCCCACCAGTATCGCGTTACCGGGGGTTGCCCCGATGGGATCGATAGTGCCACTATCGGGTACTCGGTAGTAACACTATCGAGTGCTTCTTCGGTGTGCCCACTTCTCCGTGCGCGTGGACGACACGCGCCCGCGGAAGCCGCCAGCACCGCCACGGCCACACCCAGCCGCAGTTCTCTCCCCACCCCGGGCCCGGGCCAGTCAGTTCTGGGTCCGGTCGTCTCGTACGCATCGACAACGGAGACCAACACCATGTCCCAGCGAATCGGCAAGACCCACTGGAAGCGTTTCGCCATCGGCGCGGTGCCGACCGTGGCCGCCACGGCGGCCGTTGCCATTTCCATGGCCCAGGGCGCCCTGGCCGCTTCGTTCAGCATCTCCGGTTCCGCCTTCCAGGTCTCGGCCGGCAAGTTGAGCGGCACCGGATTCGCCAACTACGCCACGGTGGACGTCGCCAAGAACGGCAAGCACGTGCCCGTCTCCGTCTCGTCCATCAAGAACGCGACGGTCACCGACATGTGCCAGTCCGTCCCGGTGGACATCCCCGTCCTCGGGACCTACACGATGTCGCTCACGGCCGGCGGGTCGGGTACGCCGGTCAAGGCCAAGGACCTGTACATCGACATGACCGACCTCCAGGCCAAGAAGGGCACCTTCAAGAACGTCGACATCGGCGTCGCCACCGGTTCCATGACCAAGGGTCAGGTCAACCCGAAGGACCACGTCGATCCCGACGGCTACGCCCAGGAGGCGGACGCGGTCGAGATCATCGATGCCCACCAGACGGTCTGGGCCACGACTGCGGGAACGTTCGAACTGGCGGGCCTGCACATGAACATCGCGGCCGGCCGCCACGACTGCTTCTGACCTCGCTCCCGCCCCCTCGCCTCCCGCGCGCGAAAGCGACCGGCGACTGCCCAGGGGGCGGCAGCGTTCCACCGTCCTCGCGGACACCCTCACCCACCCACGACTTGGGAGCTGCCACATGACGAGTGCCGGTGCACCCGCGCACCCCCACAGTGGCAGCGGCCTCACCCGCGCTCGCCGGGACTTCCGGGCCTGGCGGCGCACCCGCCCCTTCTGGGCGGGCCTGCTGGTGCTCCTTGCCGCTGCGCCCATCATCTACTTCCCGTACTTCAACCTTTCCCTGGGCGCCCTGTCCGTGGCGATGTCCACCACCGCGGGGGCCGGATCCCTGGTCATCGGCCTGACACTGATCGTCCTCGGCGGACTCCTCTGGTTCCAGCCCATCATCAGGTTCTTCGCGGGCTGCGTCGCGGTGTTCCTCGGCGTGCTGTCGCTTCCCATCTCCAACTTCGGCGGCTTCTTCGTCGGCACGCTGCTCGCGGCGTCGGGCGGACTCCTGGCTCTGGCATGGGGCCCGGTGGACGGGGACGGGCTTGCGGAGGACATACCCGACGGCGCTGAAGAGCCGTCAGCCGCAGTCACCCGGGCGGGAGGACAGGGGAGTGAGTGACCAGTCGCCCGACACTCAGGGCGAGACCGCGGAACCCCGCTTCGCCCGGCCGCCGAGAGGCCGGCACGCCATCCCCCGTACGTCAGCGCTGACACGCTTGCGTCTGCCGGTCGGGAGGGCTCTCGCGCTCACTGCACTGCCGACCGCCCTCATCCTGGGAAGTCAACGCCTGCCCGAGTCCGCGGACACCAGCGCCACCGCGGCGCTCTCCGTTTCCGAAGAGGGGTCAGGCGCGCAGGGAACCAGCGGTGTCGACTGCGCCCGTCCCGAAGACCCCTCACCCACTGCGACGAACGCTCCCGCACACCCCACCCCGTCCGCTGATCCCCGCACAGTCGGCGCTCACCCGAGCGGGGAGCCCGTCAAGCCGCCGTCGCAACCGGACGACGAG
>NZ_JBXVPZ010000049.1:0-35189 GCF_057961495.1 Streptomyces sp. P5F9
CCCGTCAACGAGCGTGGCGACCAGCGCCAGCAACACCACAGCCGCGAGCGCGAGCCACCAGTACGTGTTCATACGAACGACCGTACCGGCGCGCAAACAACGCCGCGCGCCCTCTCGCAGACCCCACGCGCCCCGGTTCCAGCCGAACCGGTGACACCACAGGTGAGTTCCCCCACAACAGCCCTTGGCGGAGGAGCGACCGGCCCTTTTGCGCCTTACGCTCGACGGACCGCACGACCCCCGTCACCCAACTCCAGAAGTTACCCGCCAGCGGAGGTTTCTGCTTTATGAAGCTCACCGTCGTCGGCTGCTCGGGGTCGTTCCCGTCCGCGGAATCGGCCTGTTCGAGCTACCTCGTAGAGGCCGACGGCTTCCGGCTGCTCCTCGACATGGGCAACGGCGCCCTTGGCGAGCTGCAGCGCCACTGCGGTCTCTACGACCTCGACGCGATCTTCCTCAGCCATCTGCACGCCGATCACTGCATCGACATGTGCGCGTACTTCGTCGCGCGCTACTACCGCCACGACGGCGGCCGCTGCGACCCCATCCCGGTCTACGGCCCCGAAGGCACCGAACACCGGCTGACCACGGCCTACGCCGACACCCCCACCGCCTCCTCCATGAGCGAGGTCTTCGACTTCCACACGGTGAAGCCGTCCACGTTCGACGTCGGCCCCTTCACCGTGCACACCGAGCGGGTCCGCCACCCCGTCGAGGCGTACGGCATCCGCGTCGAGCACGGCGGCCGGTCCCTGACGTACTCCGGCGACACGGGCGTCAGCGAGTCCCTCGACGAACTCGCCCGGGACACCGACCTGTTCCTGTGCGAGGCCGCGTTCACGCACGGCAAGGAGAACATCCCGGACCTCCACCTCAACGGCCGCGAGGCGGGCGAGACGGCGACCAGGGCGGGGGTCAGGCGGCTGGTACTGACCCACATCCCGCCGTGGACCGACCCCCAGGCCAACCTGGCCGACGCACGCGAGGCCTTCGACGGCCCGGTGGAACTGGCGGCGCCGAGAGCGTCGTACGAGATCTAGTTCTGCGTACGCGAAGGCCCCCGGTTCCGAAAGGCGCCGGGGGCCTTGCCGTGTCCGGGGACTCACCGCAGCAGGCTGCCGCCGTCCACCGTCAGGACCTGGCCGGTCAGTGCCTCCGTGCCGATCACCGTCGAGACCGCCTGGCAGGCCCTCGGCCTGGGCGGGCTCGAAGCCGGGCAGACCGTGCTGGTCACCGGCGCGAGCGGCGCCATCGGCGGATGGGCGGTCCAGCACGCGGCGGGCCGCGGCGCCAAGGTCGTCGCCGTGGCGTTGGACGGCGACGAGAAGTACGTCGAAGGTCTCGGCGCCGGCATCGTCCTCGGGCGCTCGCACGATGCCGGGGAACTGGCCGCCACCGTACGGAAGTCGGTGCCCGGCGGGGTCGACGTCGTCGTGGACCCCGCCGGTATCGGCGGTGACCTGATCCACGCCGATGTCGCCGACGGGAACAAGAGGACCCGCATCGGTCTGACCCTGCCGCTGACCGAGGCGGCGGAGGCGCATCGCAGGAGTGAGGACAGGTCGGTGCTCGGGAAGATCGTGCTCACGGTCCGAACGGGCGGAGCTACGACGATGCCCGGCCCGGAAGCGAACTCCGGGCCGGGCATCAGGCGTTGGACGGGCTCACGCCTTGGTGAGGTCCTCGATCTCCTCCTCGGGCTCGCGGCCCGGGGTGGGGAGGTTCCACTTGGTGATGGCGAAGCGGAAGACGAAGTAGTAGACGGCGCCGAAGACCAGACCGATCGGGATGATCAGCCAGGGCTTGGTGGCGAGGTTCCAGTTGAGGGCGTAGTCGATGAAGCCCGCGGAGAAGGTGAAGCCCGCGTGGACGCCCAGGGCCCAGGTGATCGCCATGGACAGGGCGGTCAGCACCGCGTGGATCGCGTAGAGGACCGGGGCGATGAACATGAACGAGAACTCGATCGGCTCGGTCACGCCGGTCACGAAGGACGTCAGCGCGAGCGAGATCATCATGCCTGTCACGGCCTTGCGGCGCTCGGGGCGGGCGGTGTGCGCGATGGCGAGCGCGGCGGCCGGCAGGCCGAACATCATGATGGGGAAGAAGCCCGACATGAACTGTCCGGCGGTCGGGTCACCGGCGAAGAAGCGGGTGAGGTCACCGTGGACGACGGCGCCGGAGGAGTCCTTGTAGTCGCCGATCTGGAACCAGGCCACCGAGTTGACGAACTGGTGCATGCCGACCGGGATCAGACCGCGGTTGATCAGACCGAACAGACCCGCACCGAACGCGCCGAGACCGGTGATCCACTCACCGAAGTTCGAGATGCCCTCGCCGATCGGCTTCCAGATCAGACCGAAGAAGACACCCATGATCGTGCCGACGAACGCCATGATGATCGGCACGAGGCGGCGGCCGTTGAAGAAGCCGAGCCAGTCGACCAGCTTGGTCCGGTGGAACTTCTGCCACAGCACCGCGGAGAGCAGACCCATGATGATGCCGCCGAGGACACCGGGGTTGTTGTAGGTCGCGGGTACGTCCGCGCCCTTGAGGATCTGCGCGTCGGTGACCGGGAAGGCCTTGAGCACATTGCTGTAGACGAGGAAGCCGACAAGCGCCGCCAGCGCGGTGGAACCGTCGGACTTCTTGGCGAAGCCGATCGCGACACCTATACAGAACAGGAGCGGCAGGTTGTCGAAGATCGCGCCACCGGCGGTGGCGAAGACGGCCGTCACCTTGTCCGGCAGGTGCAGCTTGTCGTGGATGTCGGCCTGACCGAACCGGAGCAGGATGCCCGCCGCCGGAAGTACAGCGATCGGGAGCTGTAGGCTGCGGCCGATCTTCTGCAGGCCCTGGAACAGGCCGGATCCCCACTTCTTTGTGGGGGCCGCCGTTGGCGCGGTGGCGGTGCTCATAGACTTCCTCCATCGGGTGGTGGTCTACACCACTCAGTGGTGTAGACCTGTTGTAGCAGATGAAGTCCGCATAAAGGAACCCGCTGAATCTGCGACTGAATCGCTACGCGACGTACACGGTGGCGTACACGACGGCGTACATGGTGAAGGGCCCCCGGACCGATGGTCCGGGGGCCCAACTCGCTTGCCCTGCCTGCCTGTTCCGTCAGGCCTTGGTGACGTCCTCGTGCTCGTCCTCCGGCTCGCGCCCCGGAGTCTTCAGGTCGAACTTCGTGATCGCGAAACGGAAGACGACGTAGTACACCGCCGCGAAGCACAGCCCGATCGGAATGATCGCCCACGGTTTCGTCGCCAGGTTCCAGTTGATCGCGTAGTCGATCAGCCCCGCCGAGAAGCTGAACCCGTCGTGCACCCCGAGCCCCCAGGTCACCGCCATCGACACACCGGTCAGCACCGCGTGAATCGCGTAGAGGACCGGCGCGATGAACAGGAACGAGTACTCGATGGGCTCGGTGATGCCGGTGACGAAGGAGGTCAGCGCGACCGAGAGCATCAGGCCGCTCACCTCCTTGCGACGGCTCGGCTTCGCGCAGTGTGCGATCGCGAGCGCCGCCGCCGGCAGCGCGAACATCATGATCGGGAAGAACCCCGAGGTGAACTGCCCCGCGTTCGGGTCACCCGCCAGGAACATGTTGATGTCACCGTGCACCACCGTCCCGTCCGGCTTCGTGTAACTGCCGAACTGGAACCAGATGGGCACGTTCAGGAACTGATGCAGCCCCACGACCAGCAGCGCCCGGTTGGCCAGACCGAACACCCCCGCGCCCACCGCACCCCGCGCGCTCAGCCAGTCGCTGAAGTGCTCAAGACCGGTGCCGATCGGCGGCCAGACCCACAGCGCCACCGCCGCGACCGCGATCGCCACGAACGACATGATGATCGGCACCAGCCGCCGCCCGTTGAAGAAGCCGAGCCAGTCCACCAGCTTCGTACGGTGGAACCGCACCCAGAAGAACGCGGTCAGCAGCCCCAGCACGATCCCGCCGAACACCCCGGGATTCTGGTACGTGAACGCCGAGACCGAGTGATCGGCGGCCTGGCACCCGATCCCGGGCAGCGCGTTCGTACCACCCGTGCAGTCCTTCGGGAACTGGCGGAGCACGTTGTAGTAGACGAGGAAGCCGACGAGTCCGGCCAGTGCCGTCGACCCGTCCGACTTCTTCGCCATCCCGATCGCGACACCCACACAGAACAGCAGCGGCAGCCCGAGCTGCCCGTCCAGCAGCGCCCCGCCCGCACCCGCCATCACCTTCGAGACATTGGTCCACCCCAGCCCGTCGTCCCCGAACACGTCCGGCTGCCCGAGCCGGTTGAGGATGCCGGCCGCCGGCAGTACGGCGATGGGGAGTTGGAGACTGCGGCCCATCTTCTGCAGCCCCTGGAACAGGCTTCCCCAAAGGGTCCGCCCAGGACGGGCGGCGGCACTGTCGGCACTCATGGACGCCCCTCGGTAATGTGGTGTAGACCAGTTGGCGACGTGATCGTCACCATCATTCGGCACGCACGACATGACCGCTCGCGAAGCTGGGCCAACTGTGGGTTACTGCGACAAAGCGGTTCGGATCAGGGAGAGAACAACATGGCCACCAAGGCTGAGAAGATCGTCGCCGGGCTGGGCGGCATCGACAACATCGAAGAGGTCGAGGGCTGCATCACCCGCCTGCGCACCGAGGTGAAGGACCCCGCCCTGGTCGACGAGGCCGCCCTGAAGGCCGCCGGCGCCCACGGCGTCGTCAAGATGGGCACGGCGATCCAGGTCGTCATCGGCACCGACGCGGACCCGATCGCGGCGGACATCGAAGACCTGATGTGAAGCGCGGGGATCGTTCCCGGCTTTGACCCGAGCGCCGACCCCGGCCTCACCTACGGCGTCACGCGCTGAGGGGCTCTTCCCGCCGCGGACTGAGGGGCTCTTCCCACCGCGGGAGGAGCCCCTTCCTCATGTACCACTAGGCTCTTCGCCATGTCTCGAATCGACGGCCGCACCCCCGAACAGCTCCGCCCCGTCACCATCGAACGCGGCTGGAGCAAGCACGCCGAGGGCTCCGTCCTCGTCTCCTTCGGCGACACGAAGGTCTTCTGCACCGCCTCCGTCACCGAAGGCGTCCCCCGCTGGCGCAAGGGCAGCGGCGAGGGCTGGGTCACCGCGGAGTACTCCATGCTGCCCCGCGCCACCAACACCCGCGGCGACCGCGAGTCCGTCCGCGGCAAGATCGGCGGCCGCACCCACGAGATCAGCCGCCTCATCGGCCGCTCGCTCCGCGCGGTCATCGACTACAAAGCCCTCGGCGAGAACACCATCGTCCTCGACTGCGACGTCCTCCAGGCCGACGGCGGCACCCGTACGGCGGCCATCACCGGCGCGTACGTCGCGCTCGCGGACGCGGTGACCTGGGCCCAGGGCAAGAAGCTCATCAAGGCCGGCCGCCAGCCCCTCACCGGCACGGTCTCCGCGGTCTCCGTCGGCATCGTCGGCGGAATCCCGCTCCTGGACCTCTGCTACGAGGAGGACGTCCGCGCCGAGACCGACATGAACGTCGTCTGCACCGGCGACGGCCGCTTCGTCGAGGTCCAGGGCACGGCCGAGGCCGAACCCTTCGCCCGCGACGAACTCAACGCCCTCCTCGACCTCGCCGTCACCGGCTGCGACGAACTGACCGCCGTACAGCGAAAGGCACTTGAGGCCGCGCTGGAGAAGTAAGAGGCTGGGACGGTCAAGTAAAGGGCGTACCAAGAGAGGCGGGCTGCGGGGTCAACCCGGCGGCCCGCCCCCGCGTCCCTACGCATACGGAACGGAAACGGGGACGGCCGCCCAGGCCCACCCAGGGGGAGGCACGGAACAATGGCCGCAAGCCGACGAAGCGGACGAAGCCGCAGCAGTCGACGCCGTGTCGCCATCGCCGCCACGGTGGCGGCGATCGGCCTCACCGCCGGCCTCGCCACCGGCTGCGACGCCGTCGACAAGGCCATCGACTGCGTCCAGACCGCCGACACCATCGCCGACAGCGTCACCGGCCTCCAACAAGCGGTGGAGAACGCGGCCAACGACCCCACCCAGACCGACGCGTCCCTCAACTCCATCGAGAAGGACCTCGACAAGATCGGCGACAAGACCGACAACGCCGACGTCAACAAGGCGGTGGACAACCTCGACAAGGCCGTCGACAACGTCCGTACGGCGGTCAAGAACGGCGACGACACACCTGACATCAGCCCGGTCACGGACGCGGCGGGCGAGCTGACGAAGGTCTGCACGTCGTAGTCGTACGGCGGAGGTTGGGATACTGACCGGCATGACACGCCTGATCCTCGCCACCCGCAACGCTGGCAAAATCACCGAACTGAGGTCGATCCTCACCGCCGCGGACCTGCCCCACGACCTCGTCGGCGCGGAGTCCTACCCCGACATCCCCGACGTCAAGGAAACGGGCGTGACCTTCGCGGAGAACGCCCTGCTCAAGGCCCACGCCCTCGCCCAGGCAACAGGCCTCCCGGCGGTGGCGGACGACTCAGGCCTCTGCGTGGACGTCCTGAACGGCGCCCCCGGCATCTTCTCGGCCCGCTGGTCCGGCCAACACGGCGACGACCAGGCCAACTTGAACCTCCTCCTGGCCCAGCTCTCGGACATCGCGGACGAACACAGGGGCGCCCACTTCGCCTGCGCGGCGGCCCTTGCCCTGCCGGACGGCACGGAACGGGTGGTCGAGGGCCAGCTGCGGGGAGTGCTGCGCCATGTGCCGGTGGGCACGAACGGCTTCGGCTACGACCCGATCCTCCAGCCGGAGGGGGACACGCGGACGTGCGCGGAACTCACGGCCGAGGAGAAGAACGCGATCAGCCATCGGGGGAAGGCGTTTCGGGCGTTGGTGCCGGTGGTTCGGGAGTTGTTGGGGTGACACGCGGGGGGCCGCCCAATAGGACGGCCCCCTCCACAGGTGCGGCCTGAGGGATTCGAACCCTCACGGGATTTCTCCCATCGCGCCCTAAACGCGAGGCGTCTGCCGTTCCGCCAAGGCCGCCCATATCGGTCATTGCGCTCGACCTGTAGGCCCAGTGTACGGGGAGATCAGGTCACCCGGCGAGGGGTATCGACCCTTTCCGGCGGCACCACGTCTCCGTCAGTGCATGGCAGTTGGGGCACAGGTATCGCAGATTCTCGCGACGGTTGTCGCGCCAGTCCCCGTTGACATGGCCGATCTGCAAAGTGATCGGCTGCCCCAGCCACTCCCCTTTGTTGCCAAGCTTCAGAGTCGCTTCGCGCAGCGAGGAGGATGAGGCGGCGGCTTCGGCGACGACTGGTGCGAACGGAGTAACGAGAGGCTTATCGGACAGTCACGACTGAAACGTCAAGCGGTTGGTAGACTGGGGGTCGCTGAAGCCTTCCAGGAGCGGACTCTTGTCCGCCCGGGAGGCTTTTTTCATGACCTCTTTCATCGCAACGGCACACGTGCACGTACGACCGGCCACCCCCGCCGACCGCCCCACCGTCGAGCGGCTCTGGCTGATGTTCCGCCATGACATGTCCGAGTTCGCGGCCGGCGGGCAACTCCAACTGCCCAATCCAGACGGCACGTTCCGCAGTGAGCGGGTGGACGCGGCGTTCGACGGCAGGGATGGGGACTGGGCGCCGTATCTCTTCTGGAGTGGCGAGCATCCCGTCGGGTTCGCCTTCGTGCGGGCGGTCGGGGCGCCGACCCGGATCCTCAACAGCTTCTTCGTCGTGCGCGGTGTCCGGCGGGCCGGGGTCGGGATGCGGGCCGTGCGGGATGTTGTCGCGCGGTATCCGGGGGAGTGGGAGGTCGCGTTTCAGGACGCCAATCCGGGGGCCGTGGCGTTCTGGCGGCGGGTCGGTGAAGAGCTTGCCCCGGGGGAGTGGGGCGAGGAGCGCAGGCCGGTGCCCGGACGGCCCGACCTGGCTCCTGATGTGTGGGTGTCGTTCAGGTACGGAGAGGCGGCAGGGGCCTAGAGGACCGGAGTCCTAGATACCCAGGTCCTTGATGATCTTCGCCACGTGGCCCGTCGCCCGGACGTTGTACAGCGCGTGTTCGACCTTGCCGGACTCGTCCACGATGATCGTGGAGCGGATCACGCCCATGTAGGTCTTGCCGTAGTTCTTCTTCTCGCCGAAGGCCGCGTAGGCGTCGAGGACCTTCTTGTCGGGGTCCGCGAGGAGGGTGACCTTGAGGTTCTCCTTCTCGCGGAACTTGGCGAGCTTCTCCGGCTTGTCCGGGGAGATGCCGATGACGTCGTAGCCGGCGCCCGTCAGCAGGTCCAGGTTGTCCGTGAAGTCGCAGGCCTGCTTGGTGCAGCCGGGGGTCAGGGCCGCCGGGTAGAAGTAGACGATGACCTTGCGGCCCTTGTGGTCGGCGAGGGACACCTCGGTGCCGTCGGCGTCGGGGAGCGTGAAGGCGGGGGCAACGTCCCCGGGCTGGAGTCGTTCACTCATCGCGCTAGCGTAACCGGGGGTGCTGACAGTGCACTCCGCGCGAGAGCTGACAGACTGTCCGGCACAAGTACCAGCAGACTTCGGAGGCCGTACGGTGACGGACACGTCGAACACGCCGGACACCAGAACCCCGGCGCAGATCGAGGCGGACATCAAGCGTCGCCGCGATGTCCTCGCCGACACGCTCGACGAGATCGGGGTGCGGGTGCACCCGAAGACCATCGTGGGCGACGCGAAGGCCAAGGTCGCGTCGAGCGTCGATCACACCCTCGGCAGGGCGTACGTCGGCGTCAACCGGGTCGTCGGTGACATCAAGGGTCAGTTCGTGGACGAGGAGGGTGCGCCGCGTGTCGAGCGGATCGTTCCTGTCGCTCTCGTCGCCGTCGGCGTGGTGGGCCTGTTCGTCCTCGGCTCCCGGCGCCGTAACGGCCGTAAGGGCTGAAACCGTGTGCCACCCGCCCGCGTACGGACGGGTCCTGGGCAGGTAGGTTCGTGGGCGTGAGCGCCAAGAGAGACGAGCAGAGCACCCAGCACGACAAGCTGCCCATCCGGATGCTGCACGACCGTGTGCTCGTGCGGCAGGACAAGAGCGAGGGCGAGCGGCGTTCGGGTGGCGGGATCCTGATCCCCGCGACGGCGGCCGTGGGGCGCCGACTGGCCTGGGCCGACGTCGTCGCCGTAGGCCAGAACGTGCGGACCGTGGAGCCCGGCGACCGGGTCCTCTACGACCCCGAGGACCGCGCCGAGGTCGAGGTGCGCGGGGTCCCCTACGTCCTCATGCGCGAGCGGGATCTGCACGCCGTGGCCGCCGACCGTTTCGAGGGGTCCGAGGACTCGACGGGTTTGTACCTGTAGGAAGCACATCCTGTAGCACGAAGGCCGAAGGGGCCGGTGACCATCGTCACCGGCCCCTTGCGCCGTGCGCCCCCGTTCAGCGACCGCCGTCACTGAGAGCAGCGGTCACTCCTTCTTACGACCCGTGCTCTGCGGGCCCGCCGTCGTCCCCCCGGTCGTCGTGCCGCCGGTGGTGCCGTCCGTCGTCGTGCCCGTCGTGCCGCCCGTCGTCGTGGTCCCGCCGTCCGTGGTCGTGCCCGTCGTGCCGCCGGTGGTCGTGGTTCCGCCGTCGGTCGTCGTGCCGCCCGTCGTCGTGGTGCCGTCCGTCGTGGTGCCCGTCGTGCCGCCGGTCGTCGTGGTGCCGCCGTCGGTGGTGGTTGTACCCCCGTCGGTCGTGCCGCCCTGTGTCTGCCCCTGGCCGCCGGTGGTCGTCGTACCGCCGTTGTTCTGGTCGCCCGTCGTCGCCGGCCGGCTGGGCTGCAGGCTCGGGGGTGCGACCGTCTCGGCGCCGTCCTGGAGCTGGAGGTCGAAGTCGCTCGCCTCGGTGCCCTTGAGGGCGGACTTGGTGAACTGGGCCCAGATCTCGGCGGGCGCCCCGCCGCCGTTGACGCGTTCGAGGCCCATCGCGCCGTAGAGCGACTTGTGGGCGGCGGTGGTCGGGTCCTGGCCCATGACGGAGACGACCGTCGCCAGGTCGGGGGTGTAGCCCGCGAACCAGGCCGCCGTGTCCTCCTCGGCCGTGCCGGTCTTGCCGGCCGCCGGGCGGTCGGCGCCCTGGGCCGCGGTGGCCGTGCCGTTGTCGACGACACTCTGAAGGACCGAGGTCGTGGTGTCGGCGGACTCGCGGCTCACCGCGCGGGTCGTCTTGTTCTCCGGCAGTTTGATGTCGTTCGTGCCGTCCTTGGTGATCTTCGAGATCATCGTGTACGTGTGCCGCTCACCGTGGTTGGCGATCGTGGCGTATGCCTCGGCCATGTCGAGGACGCTCGCGGTGGACGGGCCGAGCGCGATGGACGGGGTCGCGGTGAGGTCGGGGGTGTCGGACGGGATGCCGAGAGCGATCGCCGTCTGCTTCACCTTGTCGGGGCCCACGTCGACCGCCATCTGCGCGTACACCGAGTTGACGGACTTGTCCGTCGCCGTACGGACGGTGATGTCGCCGTAGGAGGCCTCGTCCTCGTTCTCAGGCGCGTACGAGCCGCCGTTCCAGCCTTCCACGGGGCGCTTGTTGGTGCCGTCGTAGTAGGTGTTGGGCGTGATGGTCTGGCCGTCCTGCGTCTGCGAGTCGTTCTGGATCGCGGAGGCGAGGACGAACGGCTTGAAGGTGGAGCCGACTTGGAAGTCGCCGCGGGTCGCGCCGTTCGTGTACTGCTTCACGTAGTCGATGCCGCCGTACATCGCGACGATGTGGCCGGTCTTGGGATCGACCGAAGCGCCGCCCGCGCGCACGTAGTTGTCGACCTTGCGGCTCTTCTTGTCGAGCTTGGACATGACCTGGTCGTCGACGGCCTTCACGAAGGCGTCCTGCTTGCTCTTCTGGAGCGTGGTGGTGATGCGGTAGCCGCCGGCTTCGAGGGTGTCCGCGTCGATGATCTTGTTGGTGGTGAGGTAGTCCTTGATCGCGCCGACGATGTAACCCCGCTGTCCGGACATGCTCGTTGAGGCCGTCGCCTCCTTCGGCATGGGGAACTTCATGCCGGTGCGCGCGGACTGGGTGAGCCAGCCCTTCTTGACCATGCCGTCGAGGACGTAGTTCCAACGGGCCACCGCGGCGGCCTTGTTCTCCGGATGCGCTACGACGTCGTACTCGCTCGGCGCGTTCAGCAGTGCGGCGAGGTAGGCGCCGCGGCCGGCGTCGAGTTCGGTGGCGTCCTTGCCGTAGTAGGCCTGGGCGGCGGCCTGGATGCCGTAGGCGTTGCGGCCGAAGTAGCTGGTGTTGAGGTAGCCCTCCAGGATCTCGGACTTGGACTCCGTGCGGTCCAGCTTGATCGAGATGAAGAACTCCTTCACCTTGCGGGTGACGGTCTGTTCCTGGCCCAGGTAGTAGTTCTTGACGTACTGCTGGGTGATCGTGGAGCCGGACTGGGTGCCCTTGCCGGTCGCCGTGTTCCAGGCGGCGCGGACCATCGCCTTGGGGTCGACGGCGGACTCGGTGAAGAAGTCCCGGTCCTCGGCGGCCAGTACGGCGTGCTGGGCGTTCGCGGAGATCTGGGCGAGGCTCACGTTCTCGCGGTTGACCTCGCCGTCGCGGGCGAGTTGGGAGCCGTCCGCGTAGAGGTACACGTTGGACTGCTTCATCGCGAGGGCGTTGGCGGGCGGGATCTTGACCAGCGAGTAGCCGAGGAAGAAGGCGCCGATCAGCAGTGCCACGAGCGCGATGAGCCCCGCGAGCGTCATGCGCCAGGTCGGGATGGCCCGCCGCCATCCGGTGCGCTTGGGCCGCTTCGGCTTCTTGGGCTTCTCGCCGCCGGGCGCGCCGTGCGCCTCGGGTGCGGCGGCCGCTTCCGGCTCTCTCGGTGCCCAGCCCTGGTTCGGCTGCTGCGGCTGCGGCTGGTCGCTCATGTCGTGCACGGACTCCTGTTTCGCGTCGTACCGTCCCGCACTGCCTCGTACGTTCCTGTACGGCCTTGTGCGCTTCTGCGCCCCCAGACGAAGACTCTCGCACCATGCGTTCCGTTCCCGCCGATCGGCACGCACTTGCCCGGAAAATGCGTGGCGTGCGTCACCACCTGCGGACTAGGCTCCTGCGCTTCGGTGTCAAGACAGGGTGGAGGGTGGTTTCTGTGGGCGCTGGGCGGTTGTACGCGGCCGTCGCGGCGGGGGGTTTCAGGCGGTACGCGACGTACCGGGCGGCGACGCTCGCCGGGGTCTTCACCAACACCGTCTTCGGTGTCGTCCTCGTCTACACCTACCTGGCGCTGTGGGATCAGCGCCCGCATCTCGGGGGGTATGACCAGGCGCAGGCGGTGACGTACGTGTGGCTGGGGCAGTGCCTGTACGCGACGCTGGCGATCCAGGGCGGCGGGTTCGAGAAGGACCTGATGGAACGGATCCGCACGGGTGACATCGCCGTCGACCTGTACCGGCCCGCCGACCTCCAACTCTGGTGGCTGGCGAGCGACTTCGGGCGGTCCCTGTTCCAACTGCTGGGCCGGGGCGTGATTCCGTTCACGTTCGGCGCGCTGTTCTTCCCGATGGCGCTGCCCACGGACGTCATGTCCTGGGCGGCTCTCCTGGTGGCCCTGCTGCTGGCGATCCTCGTCAGCTTCGGCATCCGCTACCTCGCGGCGCTGAGCGTGTTCTGGCTGATGGACGGCACGGGCATCAACCAGGCCATGATGATCCTGGGGATCTTCTGCTCGGGCATGGTGCTCCCGCTGAACGCGTTCCCGGGCGCGCTCGGCGACATCGTCCGCGCGCTGCCGTGGGCGGCGCAGATCCAGATGCCCGCGGATGTGCTGATGGGGAAGACCGATCCGCTCCACGCGTACGCCTTCCAGGCGGCCTGGGCGGTGGCGCTGCTCGCGGCGGGGCGGCTGATGCAGTCGGCGGCTACGCGGAGAGTGGTGGTGCAGGGTGGCTGAGACGACCCGAACGAGTGAGGGAGTGCCCTTTAGGCACGCGGGTGACGGTGAACTCCCGCGCTGGCGCGAGGGGTTGCGTGCCTACGGGATGATCGCCGGGATGTGGATCCGGTCGAGCATGGCCTACCGCACGTCCTTCGTCATCACCGTGATCGGCAACCTCCTGGTGACCGGCCTCGACTTCGCCACGATCCTGCTGATGTTCTCCCAGGTCCACTCGCTGGGCGGCTGGTCACTGCCCGAAGTCGCCTTCCTCTACGGCCTGTCGGCGACCGCGTTCGGCATCTCCGACCTGGTGCTCGGCTCGATGGACGTGCTCGGCGCCCGCATCCGCGACGGCTCCTTCGACACCCTGCTCGTGCGCCCGGCACCGGTGCTGGCTCAGATCGGCGCCGACCGGTTCGCGCTGCGCCGGCTGGGCCGGATCACCCAGGGCGGCCTGGTGCTCGGGTACGCGCTGCTCCACATCGACGTCAACTGGACTGTCGGGAAGCTGCTGTTGGTGCCGGTGATGCTGCTCTGCGGCGCGGCGATCTTCGGGGCGCTGTTCGTGGCGGGCGCGGCCTTCCAGATCCTGGCGCAGGACGCGGCCGAGGTGCAGAACGCGTTCACGTACGGCGGCAACACCCTGCTGTCGTATCCGCCGGTGGTGTTCGGCAAGGACTTCGTGCGGGGCGTGACCTTCATGCTGCCGCTCGCCTTCGTCAACTGGGTGCCCGCCTCCTACGTGTTGGGGCGGCCGTACCCGCTGGATCTGCCGCCGGGCGCTGCGTTCGCCTCGCCCCTGGTGGCCCTCGCCTTCTGCGCGCTGGCCGGGCTGGCCTGGCGCTCCGGGCTCAAGTCATACCGAAGTACTGGGAGTTGACGGTGACAGAGCAGGCGTTCATCGAACTGGACCGCGTCGAGAAGGTCTTCGACGTGCGCAAGAAGACCGGGTTCATGAAACGGGAGCGCCGGCAGGTGCGGGCCGTCGACTCGATCTCCTTCACGGTGGCACGCGGCGAGATGGTCGGCTACATCGGTCCGAACGGCGCCGGGAAGTCGACCACCATCAAGATGCTGACCGGCATCCTCACCCCGAGCGGGGGCCGGCTGCGGGTCGCCGGCATCGACCCGTCCCGCGAACGCACCCGGCTCGCGCACCGTATCGGCGTGGTGTTCGGCCAGCGGACCACACTCTGGTGGGACCTCCCGCTGATCGACTCGTACAAGCTGATGCACCGCATGTACCGCATCCCCGACGCCCGTTACGCCGCGAACCTCGACCGCTGTGTCGAACTCCTCGAACTGGGCGCCCTGTTGGACGTCCCGGTACGCCAGCTCTCCCTGGGCCAGCGGATGCGCGGCGACATCGCGGCGGCCCTGCTGCACGACCCCGAGGTGCTCTACCTCGACGAGCCGACCATCGGCCTGGACGTCGTCTCCAAGGCCAAAGTCCGGGAGTTCCTGCGGGAGTTGAACGCCGAGCGGGGCACCACGGTCCTGCTCACCACCCATGACCTCCAGGACATCGAGCAGCTGTGCTCCCGCGTGATGGTCATCGACCACGGGCGCCTGATGTACAACGGCCCGCTCACCGGGCTGCACGAGGTGGGGGAGAGCGAGCGGACGCTGGTGGTGGACCTGGAACGGGAGTTGCCCCCGATCGAGGTGCCGGACGCGCGGGTCGTGAAGGTGGAGGGCCCCCGGCAGTGGCTGGCCTTCCCGGCGTCGGAGTCGGCGGCTCCGCTGGTCGCGCGGATCGCGGCGGAGTACCCGATGGTGGACCTGTCGGTGCGCGAGCCGGACATCGAGGCGGTCATCGCGAAGATGTACGCGGAGCAGGCGGAGCAGGCGTTGTCGTAGTCCCGCGCGGTCCCTCATAGCCCTGCGCGGAGTGACCTCGTAGGCTGCTCTGTATGACCGACGACGCAGTCCCGGAACTCCGCGCATCCGACGCCGACCGTGAGCGAGTCGCCGAGGTTCTGCGCGACGCCGTCGCGGAGGGCCGCCTCGACATGGAGGAGTTCGAGGAGCGTCTGGAGGCGACCTACAAGGCGCGGACGTACGGCGAACTGAAGCCCATCACCCAGGACCTGCCGGTCGCCGGGGTCACCCCGCCGCCGGTGAACATGGTCAAGGAGCCGGTGGACAGCGGGAGTTGGGCCGGACGGATCGTCGGCGGCGAGGGCTCCTCGACCGGTGCCGTGGCCATCCTGTCCGGGTTCCAGCGCAAGGGGCGGTGGACGGTCCCGAAGCGGTTCACCTGCTTCTCGTTCTTCGGCGGCGGCGAGATCGACCTGCGCGAGGCGAACTTCGCGGACCGTGAGGTCGAGATCAACTGCATCACGATCATGGGCGGCGCCGAGATCATCGTGCCGCCGGGCGTCGAGGTCGTCGTCCGCGGCATCGGCATCATGGGCGCCTTCGACCACAGCCAGGAAGGCGTGCCGGGCGACCCAGGCGCCCCCCGCGTGATCATCACCGGCTTCGCCTTCTGGGGCGGCGTCGGCGTGGAACGCAAGGTGACCCGCGCGGAACGCCAGCGCCTCAAGGAGGAGCGCCGGCAGGGGAAGCTGGAGCGCGGCTCGTCCGCCAAGCAGCTCTACGGCTCCCACCGCGACGCCCTGTCCGGCCTGCACGACGCCCACCGCGAGGCCATGGACGAACACCGCGAGGCGATGCGACGCCGGCACGAGGAGCGCAGGGAACGGCACGAGGAGCGGCGCGAGCGGCACCGGGACCGGCGGGAGCGCAGGCACCGGGACTGGGACTGAGTTCCCGAGGCTCGGGACTGGGACTGAGTTCCCGAGGTTTTCGGGAGGGCGCCGGGCGGCTCGGGACGCCGCTGAGCCGCCGCCTCACCACCTGGACCTACAACTGGGCGGGGACCGCGCCCTTGAGGTCCGCCAGGTCGATCGTCGCGGCCATCTTCCGGTAGCCGCGGTCGCTGGGGTGGAGATGGTCGCCCGAGTCGTACTCGGAGGCGAACCGGCGCGGGTCGTACGGGTCGCGGAGCGCCTTGTCGAAGTCGGCGACCGCGTCGTAGACCGTGCCGCTCCTGATCGCCGCGTTGACCTGCCGGCGCACCGCGTTCCGGGCCGCCGAGTAGCGGGGGTGGCCGCCGAAGGGCATCAGGGTCGCGCCGATGACCTTGATGCCGCGGGCGTGGGCCTGGCGGACCAGGGTGCGCAGGCCGGTGAGGACCCGGTCGGCGCCGGCGCCGTGCAGGACGTCGTTGACGCCGAGGTCGATGACGACGACCTTGACGTTCGGACGGCCCAGCACGTCACGGCCGAAGCGGACGAGGCCGCTCTGGTTCTCGGCGGGCCGGCCGGCGAGGCTGGTGAGTATCTGGTTGCCGCTGATGCCCTCGTTGACGACGCTGTAGCGCGGCACGTCCTGCCCGGCCGCGACGGCCGCGTGCAGCCGCTCCGAAAAGGCGTCCGGCCAGCGGCGGTTGGCGCTCTCCGTCGAGGTGGACCCGTCGGTGATCGAGTCGCCGAACGCGACGACCGTGCCGTTCGCCTGGTCGCTCAGCACGTCCACCGCGGTCAAGTAGCGCCAGATCGCGGTCCGTTCGCGGTACGGCGTGCCGGTCGCGTCCTCAGTGTGGTCGCCGTCGGCGAGATAGGAGATCTGCCGCGCGTACGGGTGGTAGGTGGCCGGTCCCGACGCGGTGGGGGAGTAGGTGGTGACCAACAGGTCGGCGCCCGCCGGGACTTGGAGGCGTACGGCGTCGCTGAGGGTCTGCTGCCCGGCCGGGATGGTGACCGAGGTCGCGCCGCCGAAGGTCAGCCGGCGCATGGTGCCCGCGGCCGCGGCGGAGCTGTCGCGGGCGGCGGCGAGGGCGATCGAGGCGTGCGTGATGCTGAGCGGGGCCTGGCCGTAGAGGTTGGAGAGGGTGATCCGGGCGCCCGCGCCGCCGGCGCTCGTGTGGACGATGTTGCGCACCGAGCGGCCCGCCATGCCGGTCTCCTCCGTGCCGACTTCGGCGCGAACCGGGGCGGCGGCCCAGGCGCCCACCCAGGTTCCGGCGGAGGCGGGGGCGGCGGAGTTGCCGCCGGAGCGTGAGCCGGAGGAGTTCTTGCCGTCGTCGCCCCGGCTTCCGTCGCCTGCGGCGGCCCCGACGTATATGCAGGCGGAAAGGACCGCGATCAAGGTGATGATCGCGGCCAACAGGGCACGCTGCTTCGTGGGGGACACCCCCGCACCCCCGGCACGTCGCTTGGTCACGCGGTACGGATCTCCTCGGGTGGGTGGCAGGGCCCTGCCAGTTTGCCCGATCGGGTCAGTGCGGGAACTCCTGTTCCGTTCCGGGAGTCGGTCAGGAAGGGACAATATGCACGGTACCGGCGAACGGGTGGAGCGGATGGAACGTACAGAAGTGGGACTGGGGGCGGCGACCGAGCGTGACGGGTCCCGCCGCACGATGACCACCTTCAGCGCGGCCGACCAGGAGCGGCAGCGCGGCGTCCGCCGGATGAAACTGACGGCGCTCGCCCTGTTGCTCTTCGTGGCCGTCGTCTACGTCCTCGCGAAGTGGGCGTCGCATGCGGGCGCCGGTCCCTGGGCCGGCTATGTCGCCGCGGCGGCCGAGGCGGGCATGGTCGGCGCGATGGCCGACTGGTTCGCGGTCACCGCCCTCTTCCGTCACCCGCTGGGCCTGCCCATCCCGCACACCGCGATCATCCCCACCAAGAAGGACCAACTGGGCGTCTCCTTGGGCGAGTTCGTCGGCGAGAACTTCCTCTCCGAGGAGGTCGTACGGCAACGCCTGCGCGCGGTCGGCATCGGCAGCCGCCTCGGCGCCTGGCTCGCCGTACCGGAACACGCGGACCGCGTGACGGCCGAGCTGTCGGCAGCGCTCCGGGGTGCCCTCACGGTGCTGCGGGACTCCGACGTCCAGGCGATCGTCGGCGAGGCGATCACCCGCCGCGCCGACGCCCAGGAGATCGCGCCCGGGATAGGGAAGACGCTGGAGAAGATCGTCGCCGACGGCGGTCACAAACGGGTCGTGGACCTGATCGTCACCCGCGCGCACGACTGGCTCGTCCTGCACGACGAGCAGGTCATGGACGCGGTCGAGGGCGGCGCGCCCGGCTGGACCCCGAGGTTCGTCGACAAGCGCATCGGCGAGCGCGTCTACAAGGAACTGCTCCGCTTCGTCACCGAGATGCGGGACATGCCCTCCCACCCGGCCCGCGGCGCCCTGGACCGCTTCCTCGGCGACTTCGCCGCCGACCTCCAGTCCGACACGGAGACCCGCGCGCGCGTGGAGCGCCTCAAGGGCGAGGTCCTCGGCCGCGGCGAGGTCCAGGACCTGATCGCCAGCGCGTGGACGTCCGTACGCTCGATGATCGTGTCGGCCGCCGAGGACGAGCGCAGTGAGCTACGGCTGCGGGTGCGGGCCTCGCTGCTGTCGCTGGGCGCGCGGATGGCCGTAGAACCGAAGCTGCGGGAGAAGGCCGACGGCTGGGTCGAGGGCGCGGCGGTGTACGTCGTGACGACGTACCGCAAGGAGATCACCTCGCTGATCACGGACACGGTGGCCGGCTGGGACGCCGAGCACACCACCCGGAAGATCGAGGCGAACATCGGCCGTGACCTGCAGTTCATCCGGATCAACGGCACGGTGGTGGGGTCGTTGGTGGGCTTGTTGATCTATACGGTGTCGAGGCTGGTGGGCGTGTAGGCGGGGTGTAGGGGCCGAATCCCGGGGGCACCCGGAGGGGGTTCGCTCGACGAGGAGGAACCCCGATGGCCAGTGCGAGTGCGAGTGCGAGTGCGAGTGAGGGCGCGAGTGCCGACAGCCCTGCCGGGAGCGGTGGCCGGACGATCACCTCGTCCATCCCGGCTCGTCTCGACCGCCTCCCGTGGTCCCGCTGGCACTGGACCATCGTCATCGGCCTCGGCACCGTGTGGATCCTCGACGGCCTGGAGGTCACGGTCGTCGGCAACATCGCGAGCCGCCTCTCCGAGCCGGGCAGCGGGCTGCCGATCAGCTCCGGCCAGGTCACCGGTATCGCGGCGGCGCTGTATGTGGCGGGAGCGTGCTCGGGCGCCCTGTTCTGGGGCCACCTCACCGACCTCTACGGCCGTAAGAAACTCTTCATGATCACGCTGGTCGTCTATCTGGCGGCGACGGCCCTCACCGCGGCCTCCTTCTCCACCTGGTGGTTCTTCGCGTTCCGCTTCCTCACCGGCTTCGGGATCGGCGGCGAGTACGCGGCGATCAACTCCGCGATCGACGAACTGATCCCGGCGTACTGCCGGGGCCGCGTGGATCTGGTCATCAACGGCAGCTTCTGGGTGGGCGCGGTGGGAGGTTCGTTGTTGTCGATCGTCGCGCTGAACACCAACATCTTTGCGGCGGACGTGGGTTGGCGACTGACCTTCGCGCTGGGCGCCGTGCTTGCTCTGGTCATTCTTCTCGTACGACGGCATGTGCCGGAGAGCCCGCGCTGGCTGCTGATCCACGGGCGGGACCGGGAGGCGGACGAGGTGGTGACGTCGATCGAGCGCCGGATCGAGGCTGAGCAGGGTCGTGAACTGCCGCCCGCCGAGGGCGAGATCACCATCCATCAGCGCAGGAGCGTCTCGTTCGTGGAGATCGCCCGCACGATCTTCCGTGACTATCCGAAGCGCGCGACGCTCGGCTTCTCGCTTTTCATCGGCCAGGCGTTCCTCTACAACGCGATCACCTTCGGCTTCGGCGCGATCCTGACGAAGTTCTTCAACGTGCCGACGGGCAACACCGGTTACTACTTCGCGGTCATCGCGGTGGGCAACTTCCTGGGGCCGCTGCTGCTGGGCAAGCTGTTCGACACGGTCGGACGCCGTGTGATGATCTCGTCGACGTATCTGCTCTCGGGGCTGTTGTTGTTCGGCACGGCCTGGCTGTTCGACCGGGGTTCGCTGAGCGCGACCACGATGACGGCGTGCTGGTGCGCGGTCCTGTTCTTCGCGTCGGCGGGCGCGTCCAGCGCGTATCTGACGGTGTCGGAGATCTTCCCGATGGAGACCCGGGCGATGTCGATCGCCTTCTTCTACGCGCTGGGTACGGCGGCCGGTGGCATCAGCGGGCCGCTGCTCTTCGCGGACCTCACGGGGACGGGGAAGGTCGGGGACACGGTGCTCGCGTTCCAGATCGGGGCGGCGCTGATGTGTGCGGCGGGGCTGGTGGCGGCGGTGCTGGGGGTGCGGGCGGAGAGGCGGTCGCTGGAGGATGTGGCCACGCCGTTGACGGCGGTGGAGGGGCCTGTCGCTACGGCGCCCTCGACACCGTGAGGGAATCCTCGGCCGGCATCTGAGTACCGGCATCTGAGTACTCGTACTCTGTCGCGGTCCCGGCGGCGGGGGAACCCTCGTACGTATGACCGAGAAGCTGCTGAGCCCCCTGCGGACGCGCTCCTGGCCGGAACGCTGGCTGACCCGCGTGCTCGGTGCCGGGGTCGCGACGGCGGCGTACGTCGGCTGCGTTCCGTCGGGGGCGGTACCGGTGCCTGTGCCGGTGCCTGTGCCGGCGGCTGACGAGGCGTTCGGTGGCGGCGGGGTGGTGCTCGCGGTGATCCTGGTGTCGTTGGCGGGTTACTTCGGCCGTAGGGACGATCTGGCCTGGCCGTTGCTGTTGGTGGCGGTGCCGCCGGGGGTGCAGATGTACGTGTCGTTCGAGGTGGAACAGCCGCTGGCTTGGGCGTTCGCGACGCTGGTGATCGCGGCGGGGGTGTTGATCGCGGCGACGGTGGGGCGCTGTTTCAGGCCGCGTGGCGCGGAGGATGCGGCGTCGTCGGGTGCGGGTCCGGTGGGGGCTGGTCGCGCAGTTCCCCGCGCCCCTGGGTGAGTGGGGGTGCGGCGCCGCGCCGGGGGGTGTCCGTCCTCGGATCGGCGCGAGAGCCGTTGCTCAGCGGCTTGACCGTGTTTGACGCGCCGACCGCTGCGGGCGGACACCCCCCGACACGTCGCCTTGCCGCCGTACGCGGGTGGCGGAATCACGCTGGTAGCAGGTAATTCCATTCAGGCGATAAGAATGGCCTGGCAAATTCCTAAGTGAATTCTGTGAATTCATGCCGCGTTGCTGTGCAACCTGAAACTTATTTTACCTGCGTGACCATCCATTGAGATTCAGGTGAGAACGTCGATAATCTTGTCAACGATCGCGCGAGCGGCCGACCGGCGCCGCCCCCTGCGTGTCTCACCCCTGCCTGCGACCGCTGACGAGCGGCGATGGGTGCTGCCCATGCGGCTGGGACATCTTTCTGGAATTGAAGGAGTGGTCCGTGAGTAAAGAAAGAACCCGTCTCGTGCGTACGAGACGGACTTGGCGTGGAATTGCTGGAGCCGTCACGGCGGTTGTGCTGGTCGGTGGCGGTTTCGCCGTGGCTAATGCCTCGACGGACACTCAGGCGAGTAAATCGGCTGCGGGCGTCAAGCGCCCGGTCGACAAGAAGGCCGCCGGCGTCGGTGCCGTGGTCAGCGCGGCCAACGCGTTCCTGAACACGCTGGACGCCGACCAGCAGGCGGAGGTGCTGCTGGACTTCTCGCAGGCGAACGCGACCGCGTGGTCGAACCTCCCGTGCGGCTCTTCCTGCCGTCCCGGCATCCAGCTGAGTTCCCTGACGGACACTCAACTCGCCGCCGCCATGCAGGTGGTGAAGCTCGCCACGGGCACCGGCAAGGGCACCGGATACGACCAGATCACGCAGATCATCAAGGCCGACGACGTGCTCAACGCCGCACAGAGCACCAGCTCCGCGGGTCCGGCGCCGTCGGACACCGCGTCGAGCACGGCTTCACCGGACCCGTCGGCCACGGCTGACCCGTCCGCGAGCTCGACGGCCACCGACGTCCCGACCGGCACCCCGCCGTCCGGCGGCGCCGGAGGCGGCGGCATGGGCGGTTACGGCAGCGGCGTCTACTTCCTGGCGTTCCTCGGCACCCCCTCGGTGGACGGCACCTGGCAGCTGCACTTCGGCGGTCATCACCTCGCCGTCAACGAGACCTACAAGAAGGGGAAGGTGGCAGGCGCCAGCCCGTTCTTCGTCGGCGTCGAACCCAGCACCTGGACCGCCGACGACGGCACCACGTACTCGCCGCTCGCGACCATGCGCAACGGCCTGCTCGCGCTCACCGGCAGCCTGAGCACGGAGCAGCTGGCCACCGCCAAGCTCTCCGAGTCGTTCAGTGACGTGCTCCTCGGCCCGGGCCAGGACGGCCAGTTCCCGGAGACGAAGGAAGGCATCAAGGTCAGCACGCTGTCGCCGCAGCAGAAACAGCTGGTCCTGAAGGCCATCCATCCCTGGATCGCCAACGTGGACGACGCCACCGCGAAGAAGCTCATGAAGACGTACGAGCATGAGCTGAACCAGACCTACGTCGCGTACTCCGGAGGTACCGCCCTCGACACCCAGGGCGACTACGTGCGCATCGACGGCCCCGGCGTATGGGTCGAGTTCGTCTGCCAGAACGGTGTCGTGTACCGGGACCAGATCCACTACCACACCGTGTACCGCGACCACACCCGCGACTACGGCAGCGAGTTCACCTTCTCATGACCCGACCGCGAACTTGGCTGACCACAGCGCTACTTCGCCTGGTGGCCGGGATCGCGATCGCGGTACCGGCGGCGCTCCTGCTCGGGGCGTCGCCGGCCGCCGCGCACCCGATGCCGCACTCTGTGGTCCAACTCGACGTGTACCAGGCCTCCGTGACCGCGCGGCTGGCGCTGCCGGTCGACGACTTCTCCCGGGCGAGCGGCATCGACCTCAACACGATCGCCTCAACCGCCCTCCCCACCAAGGCTGTTGCGATCCGCGCCTACCTCGCCCGGCACATCCACCCGACGACTCTCAAGGGCAAGGCCTGGCAGGTCACCATCGGCGCGCTGAGCCTCAGCCGCACCGAACAGACCTCCACCGGCCCCTATCGTGAGCTGATCGCGAAGGCCGTGCTCACTCCGCCGGCGGGAGCGGACGTACGGCACTTCACTCTCGGCTACGACGTGATCGTGCACCAAGTCGTCACGCACGTAACGCTGGTGTCGGTTCGTCAGGACTGGGCCGCGGGTCGGGTCGAGGGTGACGGCGCCACGCAGGTGGGCACCATCCGCCTGGACGTCCGGCACATGAAGGTGCCGCCGCTGACCGTCGACCTCGGCGAGGGCAGCGCCTGGCGCGGCTTCGTCGCCATGCTCGAACTGGGCGGCAACCACATCCTCACCGGCACCGACCATCTGCTGTTCCTGCTCATCCTGCTGCTCCCCGCACCGCTGTTGGCGGCCGGCGGACGCTGGAGGGGTCTGGCCGGCCCGCGTGCGGCGCTCAGGCGCATCGGCGGCATCACCCTCGCCTTCACCGTCGGCCACTCTGTCGCCCTTGCGGCAACTGCCCTCACCCGCTTCGAGATCCCCGGCCGACCGGTCGAGGCGTTCATCGCGGCCAGCATCCTTGTCGGAGCGGTCCATGCGATCCGCCCGCTGTTCCCCGGCAGGGAAGCGATCGTGGCGGGCGTGTTCGGCCTGGGCCACGGCATGGCCTTCTCGTTCGTCCTCGCCGAAATGCACCTGTCCACAGGTCAGTTGGCGACCAGCCTCCTCGCCTTCAACCTGGGCATCGAGCTGGTCCAACTCCTGCTGGTCTGCCTGGCGTTGCCTTCGCTGCTGGTGCTTGCGAGGTCGCGTGTGCAGCCCGCGCTGCGGGTGGGCGGTGCGCTGATCACGGCTACGGCGGCTGTCGGCTGGCTGGCGGATCGGTTGGGGCTGCCGAATCCGGTGGCCAGGGCGGCCGACAGTGCGGGGTCCCATACGACGGGGATGCTGACGGTGCTTGTGGTGGCGGCGGTCGCGGCGGGCGTGTGGACGCTGATCGCCCGCCAACGGGCCCGCGAGGTACCGGAGTTGGCGCTCTCCACCCTCCCGTAGTCCGTAGGAAGACAGAGAGCGCGGGTCCGGGGAAGCAGACTCCCCGGACCCGCACCCAACTACCCGGCTCTGTACGCGATCGCGGTCAGTGGGTCACGAAGACAGCCACTCCGTGGCGTTGAGGGCGAGGGCGGCGTTGGTGGCGCCGGTGTCGTTCCAGCCGTCGTAGAGCGTGTTGCCGGACTGGCCGGTGCCGTCGTCGACCGGCGAACTGTCGCCCCAGAACGCGACCTTGCCGCTTCCGAAGGTGCTGGTGGCGAAGAAGGCGCCGGTGTTCCCGGAGTAACCGGAGCGGTACAGAAGCCCCTTGGCGGTGGAGTTGTCGGCGGGCTTGATCGTGGCCGTGGTGCCGTTGGCGATGAGGCTCTTGGTGACGGTGCCGAAGGAGCCGTGCAGCACGGCGTTGCTGCTGTCGCTGATGGCGGCCGGGTAGCCGGAGCTGATGTTCAGCGAGTCGATGGAGAGGCCGAACGGGTCGGTCGAGTCGACGCTGTTGTTGGTCATCAGGTCGTTGAGGATCTGGACCGCGTCGTAGCCGTCGTTGTTGCGGTCGGACCCGGTGTGGTCGGAGATCATGAACAGCCCGCCGCCGGCCTTCACGAAGTTCATGATGGCGGTCTTCTCGGCGGTCGTGAACTTGATGTTCGGCTCGGGCAGCACGAGCGTGTCGAAGTTCGACAGGTCGGTGGCCGACGAACCCCCGTAAGTGAGCGCGCTGGTCGCGGTCTTGAGGCTGTAGTCACCGGTCTTCTGCAGGGCGATGCCCCACGACGAGAGCGCCCCGGTCCAGTCCTTGTCGGAGGACGGGGAGGAGTCCTGGGACAGCGGGTCGGGCTTGCTGGTGGAGATGATCCAGTCGGCGTTGCCCGCCTCCTCGGCGTGCCCGTCGTCGAACAGCACACGGTGCGTGGTGGCCGCGTGCGCGGGCGTGACGGTGGCCGCCTGCACGGCGGCGCCTGTGGCGAGCATGCCGAGGACGGTGAGAGCGGTGGTGAATCTGCGACGTGACGTGAACTTGCCAAGATTGAGCATCCGGTGAACCTCCGTGAGTGGGGGATTCCATCAGTGGGGGGTGGAATGAACAGGGGTGCGGGTGCTGCGGATGTCACTGACTGCGGTGAATCTTCGCGCGTAGAACGGTAGTTGAGTGATCACCGATCGACACACGGGAGGACGGTACACAGGGGATCGGGGGTGCCGGGAGGGGGTCCTGGCGGTTCACGTAGATCTCTTACTCGGCGATACCGGGGGCGGGGAAATGGTGCGGTGCCGGGTGCGATGACGCATGGCGACCCGGCACCGAAGTGCTGACGTACTGATGTCGAGGTGCTGTCGACTGATGTCGAGGTGCTGCCGAACCGCTTACCGGACGTCGACGAAGTCGCCGGGCGCTGTCGCCGCGGCGGTGGTGGCGGTGCCGGCGAAGACGTAGCGGTAGTAACCGTCGACCGTGGCCTTGGTGGTGGTCTTCAGGACGCCGGTGCTGTTGGTCTTGACCGTCTTGAGGGTGGTGTAGGTGCTGCTGCTCTTCTTCCGGAACTGCAGTTTCACGGGCTGGGAGACATAGCCCGCGTACTTGCCCGTCGACCAGTTCGCGCGGGCGAGCTTGCCCGTGACCGTGATGGTCTTGCCCTTCTTGACCGGCTCGGGCGTGGCGTTGGCGGTCAGTGTGGCGGCCTTCTTGATCGAGGTGGTGGCGACGTCGTCGTTGTAACTGGCGTTCGCGTACAGGTCCCAGGCCCCCAGGAACAGCTTCCAGGTCCCGGCCACGCCGTTGTCCTTCATGTCGGTGGCGGGGTGGATGTTGAAGACGGCCTTGCAGGTGTACGTGCCCTGCGTCGCCGTCTCCGTGCAACTGGGGTCGTCGTCCGTCCCCAGGCCACCGGTGATGCCGTCCGTGGTCGAGCTGTCCGTGCCCTGCCACAGGAAGGCCTCGGTGAGAGCGACACCGCTCGCGTCCGTGGCGGTGTACGTGACGGTGACGGACTTCGTGCCGGTGGTGCCGAGGACGATGTCCTTGCCGCCGTTGATGACGGCGTGCGAGAACTTGGTGTTGCCCAGGGAGTCTCTGGGCTGAACGGACTTCGTGGCGAAGGAAGTTAGCCCCGCCGCCGCACTCGGACGCTCCGCCGCCTGAGCGGCAACCGGAAGAGCGAGCGCGGACAGAACGACGGCACCGGAGACAACACCGGCCGCAATGCGTATACGCATGAAACCCCCACAGGAACCTGAGAAGCCCGCCCAAGTGTCCGCTTGGCCGGGCCTGTTGATCTCCGCATGATATGGACTCAGGTCGGAAATGGTGAAGATCTCTTGTGCAATAAGTGCGTAACGGACCAGTGGGGCTTGGGAGTTGGTATCGACCAGGCTTCGGCGGTCCCCCGGGCCTGCGCCGGTGCCAGTGCCGTTGACGCTCAGGCGTTGCTCCAGAAGGCAAGGGCCTTGCTGATCAGACCTCTTGCCGAGTCTCCGTGGCATGCCGCACCGCTGAGGGCGTCGAAGGCCTTGTGGTGGAGGGCCAGTTCGCCGGCGTCGGTGATGTCCACGCCGCAGGAGACGAGTTCGTAGTGGGCGCGGTCCTCACCCATGTTGAATCCGGGCATGGGGAAGATGCCGAACTCGACGGTGGCGGGGAGGATGCTAAGGCCGAGCGAAGGGAGATCGAACTCGCGGAGGAGGCGCTCCAGTTGCTCGCGCATGACCTGACCGCCCCCTACGTTCGTGTACAGGGCCTGTTCGCCAAGGACCACGTCATAGCGATGTTCACCGTCGTACAGAACCTGCTGCCGCTCCATACGCTTGGCCACTCCCGCCGGAACATCATCCGGAACCCCGAGAAAGTCGACGACGCGACGCAGGATCACGGTCGCGTACGCCTCGGTCTGGAGCGTGCCCCAGATCATGTTGGGGACATACGCCTTGCCGTGCCGGGTCTGCTGATACCAGCCGATCACCTCGTCCTGGATGTCTTCCGTGCCGGTGGACAGGCGCTGTTGCCATGGGATCGAACTGGTCACTGCACGTTCCCTTCGGTTGCTGACGGTGAACCAGCCAGGCCCATACCCTGTGCAACGGATCGCGGATCATCGCTCGTACATCCGGCAGCGCAATCCGGCCGGTCATCAGGACGTCGTGATCTGCGAAGAGCGCATCAAGGTCGAAGCGCCGATTAATGTGTGCGGCCCGCTTTGCGAACGCCAGGTCCGTGTGCGCCTCACCCACGCGGGCGCGGCTCGCGTGGGTGAGAATCCAACGCGCCTGGTTATCACCGCTCGTACGGCTACCGAGGTCGCGCGCCAGCCGCCACAGCGAGTCACCGTCGTCCTCTTCATGTACGACGGTGACCAGACCGATGTCTCCAAGTCCATGCTCGTTGCCGGACTGCGTGGTGTAGACGACGGTGAGGTCTTCGAGAGGAATTTACGGGCAGCTGGCCATGTACTGAACTTGGTTGTGGCTACCCTCATTGAGTCGCCCCTGCGGGGTGAGGCGACCGATCGTGGCACTGTGCGCTCGTAGGGTGCCGGTGTCGCTCTACATCAGCGACCTTCGCACCGCGTCGACCAGCGAAGCCGCACGCACATCGTCGGCCCCTCCGATGACGTTGTTCATCACGTAACCGAAGGCAATACCGTGCTCCAGGTCGGCGAAGCCGAGCGAGCCCCCTCGCCCAGTGTGGCCGAAAGCGCTCGGGCTGGTCATGGGGTTGGCTTCCGTGGGCAGCATGTATCCGGAGCTGAATCGGCTCGGGATCAGCATCACTTGGTCCTTCCCGCCAGCCTGTTCCTTGGTTGCCGCTGCCAAGGTTTCCGGGCGGAGCAGGCGCACGCCGTCCACCTCGCCGATCAGCGCGGCGTACATGCGAGCCAGCCCGCGAGCGGTGCTGACGCCGTTGGAGGCCGGGAGTTCCGCGGCCTGCACTGCGGGCGAGTCGAAGTCGATCTCGGTGGGGTCGGTGACGGCGTACGCCCTGTTGCTGAATGAGTTCGGGTCGCGCCAGGCAGCGACCAGTTCGCGGAGTGCCTCGGGAACCGACTCGGCGGGCACGGTGGTGAGGTCGACGGCCGGTCGCTGGTACACCATGCGGCTGACCCGGTCGCGTTGTTCCGCCGGCAGTCCGATGAAGAAGTCCAGTCCGAGAGGGGCGGCGATCTCGTCGGCGAAGAAGCGACCCGGCGTCCGGCCGGATACTCGGCGGATCACCTCGCCGACCAGCCAGCCCCAGGTCCGACCGTGATAGCCATGTGCAGTGCCTGGCGTCCACAGGGGACGCTGCGCGGCCAGTGCAGCCACCATCGGGTACCAGGCCAACGCCTCGTCCAGCGGGACCGGTTGGTCCAGCGCGATCAACCCGGCCTGGTGGGACAACAGCCAGCGCACCGGGATGTCCGCCTTGCCGTTCGCGGCGAACTCCGGCCAGTACTTCGCCACCGGTGCGTCCAAGTCCAATACGCCGCGCTGGGCCAGCATGTGCGCCGCTGTCGTGGTCGCGCCCTTGGTGGCCGAGTAGACCAGCTGCAGCGTGTCTCGTGTCCACGGACGACCGGTTTCCGGATCAGCGATGCCACCCCACAGGTCGACCACCGGCCGGCCGTACTGGTACACGCACACCGCCGCACCGATGTCCCCGTGCTGGGAGAAGTTCGCCTCGAACGCCTCACGCACCGGTTCGAATCCAGCCTCGACCTCGCCGTCGATCGTCGTCATGCCGTCCATCCTGGCATTTGGATCGGCTGCTCCAGCGAGGCAGGTTGGCCCTCGAAGTGCGAGAGGGCGAGTGTCAGGCCACGATGGGAAGCGCCTGAAGACGCTCGCGGAACTCGCGTACAGCGGAGACGGACTTGCGCGGTTCGAGTCGAGCGTTGAACTCCTTCAAGCGGTCCAGAGCTCGTACGGAGCTGACACTGCTCTCCAGGAGCCCGGCGCCGTAGTTCGCGGCGTCCAGAGCCCCCTCCAGGTCGCCGCCGGCGAGCCGTGCCTCTGCCAGGCGGCTAGACCGTACGGCCTTGTCCCGGGGAGCCGCGCTCTCCACGGAGGTCTCCAGGGCACTCGTCGCGCGCTCCACCTGCCCGGAACGCAACAGGACCTTGCCTTCGGTCGACTTCAACTGCGCCTCGCCGAACCAGTTGAGCCAGTCCGGGTTCTCCTCTGCTGAGCCGTGCTCCCAGAGGGACACAGCTTGGTTGAGCGCCGTTCCGGCGTTCCGGTGGTCGCCGTCGCGTGACAGTGCCTCGGCCTTGTGCAGGTAGAGGAAGGAGTGGGTGTACGGAGACAGCGTTTGAGGTGCGTTGTCGATGGCGGTCGAGATGAGTTCGACTCGCTCGGCGGTTCGTCCAGCCTCGGAGACCTGGACGCCCATCTCCGCGAGGATGAAGGCGCCGAAGGCATCGTCACCAGAAGTTCGAGCGCTGCGCAGGGCCCCGACGTAGTAGTGCTGGCCGGCGGACCGCAGGCCGGCGTCGTAGGCCATCCAGCCGGTCAGGTGCGACACCCGGGCCGCCAGCGAGTAGAGGCGGACGCGAATCCTGTCCGTGTACCGGCCCGCGCCGAGGAGACCAGTCACCAAGGCGAGGTCACCGCGTGCCTGCTCCAGGAGCCGGGCGCCTCCGAGTTGGTCGTCGAGCGTGCGGAGCGTGCTGATGCGCTGCTCGATCGTCGAGACCATCGTGTCCGTGACCTGGTCGCCGTTGAGCGCCGAGGCGAAGGCGGAGGGCGCGTCCGCCCAGCTCGCCGCCAGGCCCGTCAGGGCGGCGCCGGTGATGGTGAGAAAGCCCCGGCGGTCCATGCGGCCACTCCCCACGAGTTCGGACAGGGCTTCAACGGTACCGGCCTCGGTCCACGGTGTGGTGAGCTCCGCGATCTCCCAGACCGGGAGCCACCGGGGCCATCCTTCCTCCCGGACCTGCTTGTACGGGACGCACAGCAAGTCGGCGAGCACGCGCTGGGCGTCCGAGTCCGGCTCCTGTCCCTGCTCCCACTTCCACACGGTCGTCCGGTTGGTCGCCAGCGGGATTCCGAGTGATCTGCCGTGCGCTTGCATGAGGCGGGCGAACTCGGCCTTGCCCCATCCGCGCATGTGGCGGAGGAAGCTCAGCGGGTGGACTGCTAACGGTTCACCAGGCACGTCATCACTCCCGTCATCCCCTCGCGGCGTAGTGGGGAGGCTACTTCGCGTGTCCGTGCACGGGGAGGGCGTCCCCATGAGGAACCCCCTAGAAACGTTCCGCCTTGCCCGCTGGGCCCGTTGACTGAGTGTCAGCCGTCCAGCGAGGAGCGCGCGCAGAGCGTCCGCTTCGGGAACGGTTCCTCAGATCGGCGACTTCGTCCCCGTGTCCCCCGTCGGGGACGAAGCCGCTCTCCATCTCTTCGGAGGCGTCCCCACATGCCCACGATCGTCCATCGATTCGTCCTCGCCGGTACGGAAAGCGACGTGCCCTTCGCCCGGCGCAAGGTCATCGACCAGGTCCGTACATGGGGTGTGCCGATGGACGACGAGAAAGCTGACGCCATACGCCTGGTCGCATCCGAGCTCATCACCAATGCCGTGGTCCAAGGGAATGGGCCAGTCACCGTCACGCTCTACCTCCGGTCTGGATCCCTGGTGATCGACGTCCTCGACGGCAACTCATCAGCCCCGCAGATGAGTTGGGCCCAAGACGAGGACGAGAGCGGTAGGGGGCTGGCGCTGGTCGATCTTCTCGCCTCGCGTTGTGCCTGGGCGCCATCCGAACACGGCAAGCACGTATGGGCGGAGATCGAGCTGCCCATGACAGCGCCTGCCATACGAGCTGCCGTTCTGCGCCGGTTCTTCGCGCGTCGGCCGAGGCGCGGAATCGTGGCTGAGCCCGAGCCGCTGACCCTGGCGGTCGCGTGATGGGACGACATTCGCTACGCCCGACTCCGGTGCCCGATCCCGATGTGGTCTTCCGTCCTACCCGTCGCGACATCGACCCCGTCACCCGGCAACCCACCGAATACGCGCTCTGGGACCGCCACGATTGGTTGACCCGCGGTGAGTGCTGGCTGTGGTGCGGACATGACGACGTCGAGGTGACGTGGATCGGGCCCGTCCAGTCGAGCGGCATGCACGCGGCCTTCTACGTCTGCCGCGCATGTCTGTACGAACTGGATCAGCGCGTCCTGGAGACCAACATGCGCGAGGACACGAGCGTCTTGCCGACGAGCCGCAGACCCGCCTACTCGCGGGTGTAGGGCCGCACCTCTCCCCCAAGGACAGCCGCTCCACGGCATCACTACTCCCCGGCCGTGGGGCGGCCATCGACCTCCCGCCTGCCCTGGCGGGAGAACCCAAAAAGGAAGGAGCACGAGGTGGAAGAGCCCACAACACCGCCTTCGGCCCGGAGCGGCCTCCTGGTGGCGGTGACAGAACTGACCGCCGTCCATGACCGGTACGACAGCCTCCGGTCGGACAACCAGGGTAGTTCCGGCGACGCGCCGTGGCCGGGTGGCGACGGCAACCTACACGACAGCGAGTAGGTACCAAGCGTTGGGGGCTGGTGCGGTCGGCCGTACCTGCCCCCACCGCGTTCGAAGCACGTGGCCGAACCCATGGGAGGACGCAACGATGGAACATCAGTTGATCAGCGCCATCGAGACAGCACTCGGATGGAGCGGACCCGAGGAGCTGGGCAAGGACTTCGTACACGGGAGCATGGACGACCCCGCACTCGTCTCCCGCATCATGACCCCGAACCGCCTGCTCGACATCGCCATGCGCAGGAGCCTGAACCGCCCGCAGTTCCGGTGCTTCCAGAAGGGCGAGGAGGTCCATCCGGCCATCTACTACACCGACAGCGTCAGTCCCCGGGGCCAGAGCATCTCCATGGTCAACATGCGCAGCCTGGGCAGGCTCCTGGGCGAAGGCGCGACGGTGATCATGGACCAGGCCAACGTCTTCGATCCGACCATGGAAGTCGCCTGCCGGGCCCTGCAGTGGTGGTCCCGCGAGCGAGTCCAGGTCAACGCGTACCTGACGACGAACGACGCCTCCGGCTTCCCCCTGCACTGGGACGACCACGATGTCGTCATCGTCCAGCTCGCGGGTGAGAAGGAATGGGAGGTCCGCGCGACCTCCCGCAACGTGCCGATGTACCGGGACGCCGACCCCAACACCACTCCGAGCGACGAGATCATCTGGTCTGGCCTGATGCGGACCGGCGACGTCATGCACATACCCCGAGGCCACTGGCACCAGGCGACACGGACCGGCAGCGGCTCCGGCAACAGCCTTCACGTAACGTTCGGCATCACCAAACGCACAGGGGCGAGCTGGCTCGCGTGGCTGGGCGACTGGTGCCGCGAACACGAGATCTTCCGCCACGACCTCGACCGCTGGCAGGGAACAGGCAGCGAAGCCCTGACCGCGGCTGCCGCCCAGTTGGTCGGCGAACGCCCGCCGCCCGCCTTCCTGGCCGCCTACGAGCAAGCGACGACCCTGCCTCGGCACCTGCCGTTCCTCGACATACTCGGGCCGCTCGACGCCGTGGTGTGCACCACCCATTTCCCGCCCCAGATTCAGGAACACGGAGAGACCGTCGACATCGTGGCCTCGGGGAAGAAGCTCACCCTCGCAGCCAAGGCCCTGCCCGCCCTGCGTCTGCTGCTGAGCGGCCGGCCGGTCGAGTTGGAACAGGCCGCGGCCGTCGCCGGGGCCGAAGTAGCGGAGGCCGCCGAGATCCTGGTGAAGGAGGAGCTGTGCGCAGTGCTGACCCCAGAGTTGTCCTCGGGCTACACCGGTCTCGTCACGAACGCCGGCTCCTGACCGGGGCGCTCGACCTCGGCGTCACAGCACTCGACACCAGTACCAACTACCTCGGCTTCCGTTCGCATCAGATCCTGGCGCAGACGGCCGGCGACCTGCTGCCGAAGTTCACCGTCTCCACGAAGGTCGGCTATTTCTCGGGGCCGGGTGGGGTGGAGCATTCCCTGGATCCCGTACGGCTGCACGCAGCAGTGGAGCAGGCAGTTGGGGACCTGGGACGGGAGCAGGAGCTGGTGTTCCTGCACAACCCGGAACACTCACTCCGCGAGGCCGACCCGCATGGCCAGGAGGTGCTGACAGAAGCGTGCGCTGCCCTCGATGACGCTACGAGCAAGGGCCTGTGCGCTGCCTGGGGCATCGCGTCCTGGGATCCATCATCCCTGGTCGGACTGATCGGACCGACCGTACCGAGGCCAGCGACTCTCATGGTCCGCGCCGGCCTACTCGTCGGAGTCAGAACATTGGACGCTGCGGACGCCCTCATCAAGGCGTGGGACCTGGACCCCGGCGAGGTCTGGGGCATGAGCCCCTTCGGCGGCAGTACCAGCGACTCGGTGTGGGCCAAGATCGACCCCCGTGTCTTCCTCGGTGACAGCCATCAACTCTCGCGCGTGCAGGCGGCGTTCATAGCCGCCTATCACCTCCCGAGGGTCGGCACTGTGGCTGTGGGCACTGATGATCCCGCCCATCTGGGCGAACTCGTCGGCGCCCTGGTCGGCGACGTCGAGGAACGAACGGTCCAGGAGTACCGGAGTCTCCTGCGGGACCGTTCACGCGATCAGCCGGTCTGAAGCTCCTTGATGACCTGTTCGGCCATGCGCCGGGCGGGTTCCAGCCGAGGGTCTTCTGAGTGCGCGTACGGCCCGAGGATCTTCGAGCAGGCAAACAGCGTCATCAACTTGCCGTCCCGGCTCTCGAAGTCGGACCGGCGCTCGTGCCATACGCGATCGGCCAGAGCCGGGACAGCAAGGGAACTCGCCCACAGCGAGGCCGAGTCCAGCCCAAGCGGCGCGTTACCCCAGTCCTCCCAGTCGAAGAGACTGAACCCCGGAGCCGTGACGTTGGCCCAGTTCAAGTCCGCGTGGGCCGGCACCCACTGCTCGATGGTCGTATCGAAATCGCCGGAGAAAACACCGCGGACAGACTCGGTGACGAGGGCCTGGGTGACGGTCTCGGTGTCCGGCGTGGCGACCCGCCTCGTGCTCTGTTCCGCCAGGGCGTCCAACGACGCGTTCAGTGCCCCCCACCAGTCGTCCGGCAGCTCCGGGGCTTCACTGAGGATGGCGTTTCCGACAGGAGCCCCAGGCAGGAGCTCGGTTTCGTCGGCTCGCCACAACACCGGCTCGTCCGTGGCCCGCCAGACGACACTTCCGTGCCATTCGGGCTGGGCGATGCCCTTCAGACGGGCGGCACTTTCCGTCCCGTTCCACCCCTGGTCGGAGATCTTGTCGAACAGGCGCCGCTCGATCCGCACCCAGGTGTCGCGGTCTGTTCTGGCCCCCACAGATCGGCGCTTGCGCACCATCGTGCCCGGGAGCAGCCCCACTTGGAGAGACCGCTCGACGCGAGCAAGAACCTCGTCAACCGGCTGTACGCGAAGGTCGACAGCCTGACCCGTGGAGACCGAGAGCGCCATGGACGCGACCGTAGCAGTGGTGGGGCGGAGGTGCCGGACGCCTGTGGTTGTCGGCGATGACGACGCGGATACCGGGCGTGCGTAATCCCGACAGCGCCGGGCGGATGGCGTCGTACAGATCTGTCACGTCCAGGAATTCACCTCGCTCTACCGCTTCGTGGGCGCGGCATTTGGCAGTGATGTCGATGCTGGGCCGGGCGAGGCGGAAGGCGTCGGCATTGTCTCGGCCCTGAGCGACAACAGGGCCAACGAGGGCAGAGAGGGTGTGGCGGAGGACACCGAGCCAGTCGGCCCCTCGGGAACCTAGGGCGTCACAACTCGGCTCATCTCCGGGAATGCTCCGGTAGCCGGTCGTGAGATATACGCCCGCGGCAGATACTCCGTAAGGCCCAATTGTTGTAGCTCAACGGGACTCTGTGCTCAGGGAGTTCATGGCAGGATCTGCCGATATGGAGTTCTCCGAAGTGGTCCGCAGACGACGCATGATCCGTCACTACTCCGACAAGCCGCTGACCCCGGAGGTGACCGAGCGCATCCTCGCCTCGGCCCTACGAGCCCCCTCGGCCGGCTTCTCCCAGGGCTGGGCGTTCCTCGCCCTGACCGACCCGACCGACCGCGCCCGCTTCTGGCCGTTCGTCCCCACCCGGGTCGAGAACACCCCGACCATGCAGGACGCCCCGTTGGTCGTCGTACCCCTGGCCCACAAGGCGGCATACCTGGAGCGCTACGCCGAACCCGACAAGGGCTGGGAAGACCGCGCTGAGGCCCGCTGGCCCGCGCCGTACTGGTATATCGACACGGGAATGGCCTCCCTGCTGATGCTCCTGACGGCGGTCGACGAAGGACTCGGCGCCTGCTTCTTCGGGATCATGCCGGAGCATCTGGAGCCGTTCCGGGCGGAGTTCGGGGTGCCGGACGAGTACGACCCGATCGGCGGGATCACTGTGGGGTACCGGGCTGAGGATGTTCCTGAGCAGAGCGGGCGGGTCGCGGAGCGGCGACGGGGTGTGGGGGACGTTGTTCACCGGGGGCAGT
>NZ_JBXVPZ010000050.1:0-34830 GCF_057961495.1 Streptomyces sp. P5F9
CCGCCGCTGCCGAGCCGGTCGACCAGCGCGTAACCGCCGATCGACTCCGTGTCCCCGGGGCGAAGCGACATGTCGCTGGTCACCTTCCCTGATTCCCGTGCCCCGGAGGGCCGTTCAGAGTCATCACACTAGGGGGCATCACCCTAGGGCGTTCACTCCGCTCACCGCGCATCGGCCTCGGGACACCCGGAAATGAGTTGCGGGCCCGGGGTGCCCCCCTCTTCCATGGCCCCATGGTGTCCACCGACCGACTTGCCGCCTTCGCGGCGCTGTCCTTCCTGTTGATCATCGTCCCCGGCCCGAGCGTGCTGTTCGTGATCGGACGGGCGCTGGCCCACGGCCGCCGGGCGGCGCTGACCACCGTGGTGGGCAACACGCTCGGCGCCTATCTGCTCGTCGTGGCGGTCGCGCTCGGCGTCGGTTCGCTGGTGGAGCGCTCGGTGCTCGTCTTCACGGCACTGAAGCTCGCCGGTGCCGCGTACCTGGTGTACCTCGGGGTGAAGGCGTGGCGCCAACGCGGGTCGCTGCGGGCCGCGTTCGCGGGTGAGGAGGTGGTCCCGCACAGCGGGCTGCGCACGCTGTGGGAGGGGTTCGCCGTCGGGGTGGCCAACCCCAAGACGATCGTGTTCTTCGCCGCCGTACTGCCCCAGTTCGTGGACCGCGAACAGGGCCACGTGACCAGCCAGATGCTGCTGCTCGGTCTGGTCTTCAACCTCATCGCCGTGGTCTCCGACAGCGTGTGGGGGCTGGTCGCGTCCACGGCCAGGAACTGGTTCGCACGGTCACCGCGGCGGTTGTCCGCGGTGGGCGGGGTCGGGGGGCTCACGATGATCGGCCTGGGCGTGACGGTCGCGGTGACCGGCCGGAAGGACTGAGGCCGCCGGCCGGGTGGCAGGGCGTAGGGCTGAGGCCGGCCGACCAGCCGCACGGACAGAGACCCTCACGCCCGTCTCAGCAGCCCGTTCACCGCCCGCCCGAACATCGACCGCGCCGCCAACCGCAGGGGCCCGTCGAAGAGACGCGGCAAGAAGCGGACCCGCAACTCCTCCTCCCACACCACGCGGCTACGGCCCCCAGGACCCGGCCGCACCTCGATCTCCGCCCAGCCGGTGACGATCCGCCCCCGCTTCTCCAGGCGGACCAGACCCGGCTCGTCGTCCGTCGGCGGGCGCCACACGGTGACCTCCATGCGGTCGTCGAAACCGAGCGGGCCGAGCCCGGTGCGGGCCACGAAGACCGTGCCCTCGCGGGTCGGCGGGGGAGTGACCACGGTGACCCGGGTCAGCGGGACCACATCGGCGTGGCGTGGCCACTCCGTCAACCGGCGCCACGCCTCCTCAAGGGGAAGCGGAGCCGTGCGTTCGAGACGGAAGTTGACCATGTGTGGATCGTAGAGAACGCTTCTTGATCGACGGTACTTTCACCGGCGGCTCACACCCTTGGCCTAGCGGTTCACAGGTACGCAGACGTACACCGGACGGCCGCCCCGAGTTTCCCCGCGACGCGGCCGGAGCGGGCGCCTCCCCCCTACGCTTTGTCCCATGGGTGGGCATCCCGCCTGCCCGCAGGGGGAGTTGGTCGTCATGCCACTGAAGGCCTACGGCGTACTGATCACGCGCGCGGTCGACACGAGGCGCGAGGGCGCCGCCGGTACACCGCACTACCAGATCCATCTCACGGACGACTCGGGCACACATTTCCGGGCCGCCGTGAACGTCCTGTCCGCCGAGCAGCCCTCCGAGCTGCTCTACCTCATCAGCGAGGACTTCCAACACCCGGTCACCGCACGCCTGGAGGGCCTTCCGAGCGGCTGGAACACTCTGCTGCCCGGACCCGGCGGCCCGAACCTCGACTTCGTGCGCGGCAACCTCTTCGACCCGGCGCAGCTGCGCACCCTGCCGCCGGACGCGAGCGGCCCCGACAACGACCTCGCCGACCTCCTCGACCACTACGTACGACGCGCGGTGGACGACCCGGACGCCCGGCTGTACGTCTTCGGCGAGCGCTTCGGCCCCGAACCGACCGTCAAGGACAAGGTGTTCGGCTTCCTGCCGGGCAACGGCGTCCACGACATCCACATGAACCAGGGCAACAGTCGCCGCTTCAGCGGCGACGACGGGGTCTGGCAGGACGGCGGCCTCCTCATCCACTTCCCGGCCCAGTCCCGCTGGGTCGGCATCTTCCTCGCCTTCCAGAGCCAGTCCTGGCACACCGACGACACCACCGGCCACACGCTGGAGGGCACCGACGGTTCGCGCAACGAGCCCGGCGGGCAGCCCGTGCGGGTCGTGGCGGCCCTGGTCAACCCCCGTGGCCCGGCGCCCGAAGCGGAGAGCGTCACCCTTCTCAACGCCTCGCCCGACCCGCTCGACCCGACCGGCTGGCGCGTCCGGGACCGGCTCGGCCACTCCTGCGCGGTACCGCCCGGCCCCTTCGCCCCGGGTGCCACCCTGCTCGTCCCGCTCACGGATGGCGTCCAACTCGGCAACCAGGGCGGCGAGATCACCCTCCTCGACGCCAACGGCCTCAAGGTGCACGGCGTCTCGTACACCGCCGACCAGGCCGCACGGGAGGGCTGGACCATCGTGTTCTGACCAACTTGCCGTCGCTGCCCGGAAGTTCCCTACCGCACCCGGACACCCCTACGGCACGATGAGCCCGACCCGCACCGCACCGCATCACGCCATCGGCCGGAGGGTGTCCCGTGGACCGCGAACTGCACGCCAGGCTCGACGACTTGCAGCGCGACCCCTACCCGCTCTACACCCGGGCACGGCAGACCGAGGGGCTCATCCACCTCGCCGAACTCGACGCCTGGCTCGTCGCCCGGGACGCCGACGTACGCGAAGTCCTGCGCCGCCCCGAGGACTTCTCCTCGTCGATGGCCCTACGGCCCGACGTGCTGCCGGCGCCCGCCGCGCTCGCCGTCCTCGGCGGCGGATTCGGCGGGCGGCCCGTCGTCGTCACCGCGGACGGCGTGCGGCATCAGCAGTTGCGCGCACCGATCGTCCGCGGCCTCTCGCCGTCCCGGGTCGCGGCCGTCCTCCCGTACGCCGCCGAGCGCGCCGCTGCCCTGGTCGACGCGTTCACCAAGGACAGGCACGTCGAGTTGATGTCGGCGTACGCCAGGCGGCTGCCCGGTGAGGTCGTCGGCAGGATCGTCGGTCTCGACCCCGCCGACGTACCCGGAGTCGTCCACGGGGGCCACCGCGCCGAGGAGTTGCTCTTCCGCCCGCTGGAGGAGGACGAGCAGATCGCCGCGGCCGAGGACGTCGTCGCGATGCAGCGCACCCTCGACCGCTACGTACAGGAGCGCCACGCACACCCCCGCCAGGACCTCGGTACGGAACTGATCGCCTCGGTGACCGAGGAGGAGGACGGCGACCTGACCCTGGAGCACCGGCACCAACTCGTCGCCCATCTCCAGAACTTGCTCATCGCCGGTCACCTCACCACCACCGCGCTCATCGGCACGACCGTCCTGCATCTCCTCCGGCACCCGGCTCAGTGGGAGCTGCTGTGTGCCGAGCCCGACCGCATCCCCGCGGTGATCGAGGAGGCGGCCCGCTACGACACCGCACTCCAGGGCTTCCGCCGGGTCACCACCCGGCCGCTCACCTTCGCCGGTACCGAACTCCCCGCCGGGGCAGCGCTGTTCGTCGCTTTCGGCGCGGCCAACCGGGACGAGAAACGGCACGAACGCGCCGGCGCGTTCGACATCACTCGCGCCCCGGGCCGCCACCTCGCCTTCGGCCTGGGTGCGCACAGTTGCCCGGGTTCCCAGCTCGCCCGCGAGCAACTCCGGCTCACCCTGGAGGAGTTGACCCGCCGACTGCCCGGGTTGCGGCTGGCGGAGGGCCGTCCGGTCACCATGCGGCCGACGATGATCCACCGTTCCCCGTACGCCCTGCACCTCACCTGGTGACTCAGATCAGCCCCTCGGCCGTGAGCGGATTCCTGGTCAGCGCGCGGTCGACCCCCAGCCACAGCGCGCCGGCCATCTCCATGATCTTGGGCTGGCCCATGATGTGCTGGCTGATCGTCGTGAGGTCGCGCAGCTGCCGCTCGATCGGGCAGCGGCGGTAGACGGAGGCGCTCCCCACGGTGTCCGCGAGCAGGCGCACACCGTCACGGCAGCTTCGGATCGTGTGCACGTACGCGCCGACGAGCGACGCCCGCAGACGCGGCGACGGCTCGTCGCCGGCCTCCAGCACCGACCAGAGTTCGTCGAGCACGCCGTACATGTAGCTGCGTGCCGAGCCCACCAGAGCATGGGCCTGGGCGAATCCCGCGCGCACCCGCGGGTCCTCCTTCGCCGGCCGCATCTCGGGCATGGCGAGCTTGGTGGCCAGGATCTCCTCGGCATCCCGCAGCGCGGCGCGGGCGATGCCGAGCGGCACCCCGGGGACGTTCGCGAAGAACATGCCCGTCCAGCCGTAGAGGACCCCCTCACGGCGCCGCTCGCGCAGGTCGCGGAAGCGGAACGTCTGCTCGGCGGGGACGAAGGTGCCCCCGATCCGGTAGTCGTGGCTGCCGCTGCCCGCGAGTCCTGTGGTGTGCCAGGTGTCGAGGATCTCGAACTCCCGGGCCGGGAGCATCGCCACGCGGGTCTCCGGCCGGCCCTCGTCGGTCAACGCGGGTTCGCCGTTCTCGTACACGACCGCGCCGCCGATCATGATGTCCGCGTGCGTGCACCCGCTGCCGAACTGCCAGCGGCCCTCCAGCCGGTAGCCGCCGTCGATCCGGTGCAGCTTCCCGGCCGGCACGATCCAGCCGGCCGTGATCGCGTCGAGGTCGGGATACAGCTTGCGGCCCACCTCGTCGTCCAGCGCGGAGGTGTAGAAGCCGCCGTCCGACCCGATCATGGCGCACCAGCCGGCCGCGCCGTCCGCCGCCGACAGTTCCTCCACGATCTCCGTCTGGGTGCGGATGTCGACCTCCGGGCCGCCCCACGCCCGAGGCATCGGCATGCGGAACACACCCGTCGAACGCAGCGCCTCGACGGCCCGGTCCGTCAGCCTGCGGCCCTGCTCGCCCGCCGCGGCCTCCTCGCGCAGCACCGGCGCGACCGCACGGGCGTTGGCCAGGATCGTCCGGCCGTCCAGGAGGGCGGAGCCACTTGCCTGAGCCATGATCGACACCTTCTGTTCTGTCAGGCCGGAGTTGCTTCCACGACGAGGAAGTCGGAGCCGGGAACCGGCGCCGCACGGGTCGGCTTGAAGCCGGCGTCCTCAAGCAGGCGCTGGAACTGCCGTTCCGTCCGTTCCCGGCCACCGGTGACGGCCAGCATGTGGAGGTCGAGCAGCAGTGCGGTGGCATCGCTGCGGCTTCCGGGGGTGACCTGTTCGGGAAGCGCACGCTCCAGGATCAGCACCCGTCCGTGGCCGGGGACCGCGGCGCGGATGGTGCGGAGGATCGCGATGGACTCCTCGTCGGTCCAGTCGTGCAGCACCTGCTTCAGCAGATAGGCGTCGCAGCCCGCGGGCGCGGACTGGAAGAAGTCCCCGCTCACCGTGCGGCAGCGCGAGGCGACGCCGGCCTCGGCGAGTGTGCCTTCCGCCGCGTCGAGGCCGGACGGCATGTCGTAGACCACGCCCTCCAGTCCGGGGTGAGCCCGAAGGATCTGCGCCATGAGGGTGCCGTCGCCGCCACCGACGTCGACGACGGTCCGGCAGCCGGTGAAGTCGACGGACGCGAGGATGCCCCGCACCAGGTCACGGGTGTTCTCGGACATGGCCAGGTTGAAGATCGCCGAGGCTTCGGGATGGCTCGCGTAGTACGCGGCCCACCCGACGCCGTGCGCCAGCTCCCAGGGGGTCTTCCCGGTCCGGATGCCGGGCACCAACTCCCCCCAGCTGCGCCAGACTTCGGGACCGCACATGGTCCGTATCAACCCGCTGACGGAGTCGGGTGCACCCGTCCTGAGGGGCTGACCGGCCTCCGACAGCGCGAAGGAGTCGTCCCCCGTCCGGGTGACCACTCCCAGTGCTGTCAGAGCCAGCAGCAGCCGGTGCAGGGACGGGCCGTGTGCCCCGGTCCGCTCGGCGAGCTCACCGCTGGTCCGTGGTCGCTCGGCGAGCAGGTCGGGGAGCCCCAACTCGGCCGCGGCGCATATCGACTTCGCGGCCATGGCCTGCACGACGAATCCCAGGAGGCGGATGCGGGCGGGTGGCTGCCGGTCGCCGGGCACCGTTCAGCTCCCCACGGCTTCGGTCGTACGCTGCTTCAGCCGGTCCACGTCCGCCGCGATTCCCCGCATGGTGACCTTCCGGTGGAAATAGTGGTAGCTGCGGGAGATCGCATAGTCGATGTGTTCCCTGCTGTCCGTCATGAAGTACGTGACGAAGTCGTGCACGTCCTCGTCCCCCAGAACATGGAACGGGTCATGGCGGACGGGGATCGTGCCGAAGTCCGTGAACATCGGCAGGATTTCGTATCTGATGAGACCGGCGACGAAGTCGTACCCTTTCACATGGGACAGCAGAGCGCAGTTCTTCATGATGATCCCCAGCAGGAGATCACCCTTGTAGGACTGCTCCACGGCAACGTTGTTGACTTCGAGGATCTTTTTCCCGGAGGCGCCCGGGATCGTTCGGTGGAAAGGCGATCCGGGCGCTGCGGGCGTCAGTCTGAAGATGGCCACGAGCTGGCCGTGGAAGGTGACTTTGTAGCACTCGGACGACTCCCTGGGAAGGAAGTCCTCGCTGAAGAGCCCGAGCGGCTTGAGCGCCTGTTCCAGGAAGTCGCTGTACTCGCGGAGTTCATGTACGTTCGCGATTTCCGAGGTGTGGTATTTACGCACTTCACGGAGGACGTCTTCGTCCTTGGGTGAGGCGAAGTACGTGACGGGCGCGTCCATGTCCTGATTCGCCAGAACGTCCTTGTGGGTGAGCTGCAAGTCCCCTCCCCTGCTGGTTATGCCGCGTCCGCGAGCACGTCCTTGAACATCTGGCTGTAGTAGTGAATCGTCATCCGCCGCCCCTGAATGACCTCGTCCAGGTCGGTCTCCTTGACGAGGAGGTTGTTGACGGCTTCCTTGACCTCCTCGATGTGCTTCGCGTCGAATCCGGCGTGGCTGTGGATGAATGTCACCTGACTGGGCTTCAGGCCGTATGTCTCTTTGAGGATCTGGGCCATGGAGCCGCCGAGTTCCGCGCCGAGTCCCTCGGTGAGGCTGGCCACGCCGAGAATTCCGAGCGGGCTGCCGTAGGTCGCCATGTAGTAGTTCTGCGAGACGAGCCCCCAGGACCCGGGCTTCGGCGGTATCGCGAGCACGACGTCGGGATCCTCGCCGAGCTGCTTGAGATCCTTGACGCAGAACAGGTCGTGGTTGTTCTCCTCCTGGACCTGCTCGAAGAACCAGTCCCGCAGCCCGCGGTACTCGTCGCCGAGCCGGGCACCGGCCAGCGACAGCATCCGGGAGGTGTGCCGGACCATGTGGTAGGTCTCCCGCAGATAGCTGACGTAGTGCTCCGGCCTCATCTTTCCGCCGGCCACCACTTCGAGCAGCGGGTTCTGCTCGATCTCCACCTTGAAGTCGTGCTCCGTCGCGGCGAGGAGTTTCTCGAAGTTGGTCATGAGGCGCGTGCCTTTCATCGGGAGCCTGACGCACGGAAGTTCTGCCGGAGGACCGCATCACCCCTTCGCGCCGCCCGGGAAGGGCAGGAGGCGGAAGCTGCCGACGCAGCGGGCCAGGACGCGCCCCTCCGCGTCCATGAGCCTGCCTTCGAGGAAGGCCGATTTCGCACCCATCGACGTGATATGGCCCTCGCCGAAGATCTCACCCGGAAGTACCGGCCTGATGAAGTCGGTGGTCATGGAGATGGTGACCGGAAGGAACTGAGCCTCGGTCAGGCCGACGACCGCCGAACCCATGCATTCGTCCAGCATCGCGGATATGAACCCGCCGTGGACCGTTCCCCCCGGATTGGTGAAGTTGTCGGTCGCGGTGAAGGAAAGGTGAATGGTCTGTGCCTGCTTGTCGAGGTCGAGCAGGGTCCAATTGATCATTTCGGCCACAGGCGGCCGGGGGCCGAGGCGGTCGTAGACGGTCTCTTCCCTTGTATCCGTATCGGACAAGTGCGGGACGCTCCCCATCTCATCGCGGACACCTTCGGGCGCCCGGGCAGGATCGCGGATGCCGGCGGCTCGTCGTACGGGGTTCAGGCCGCTGACGTCAGTCAAGGTTGGTCGGGCTCTGACGCCGCGTCAAGTGAGTTCCGGCAGGAAATACCGGACTCCGGCACGGACTTGCTGGTCACGGCATCAAAAGAGAATTAGAGCCGCTGGATCGGAATTTCTGATTCCGCGATCCGTAATGGCTCTGGATTATTTCCCCGCGATCCTGTGAAATGAGCCGACGGCATTGACCGGCGGGAGACGCGTCACCTAGCCTCCACCAACGCGACCATACGTCTCCCTCTCGGAGGTTGGTTTAGCAGTGAGTAGTTTCGATTTCTACGTAACGCCCCCGCCGAGGGAGATCTGGAACGTTCCCATGGCCGGGAGCACGCGCTTCTCCTGGGAATACGACGACGGCCGGGACCGGCTGCTCAACCTGTACCAGAAAGGCAAGGACAAGCAGTGGGACGCCCAGTCGCGCATCGACTGGGACCTGGAGGTCGACCCGGACGACGCGGCGGGCCTGCCCGAGCAGTTCAACCCGCTGTTCGGCTCGCCCATCTGGGACCGGATGACCCAGAAGGAGCGCAACGAGTTCAACCGCCACCAAGGGGCGTGGCTCTTCAGCCAGTTCCTCCACGGCGAGCAGGGCGCACTGAACGTGTCGGCACGCATCGTCGAGTCGGTGCCGGACATGGACTCCAAGTTCTACGCCGCCACCCAGACCATGGACGAGGCCCGGCACGTGGAGCTGTACACGCGGTTCCTGCGCGAGAAGGTCGGGATGCACTACCCGATCAACCAGGACCTGGCCAAACTGCTGGCCGAGTCGCTGCAGGACGCTCGCTGGGACCTCCCGTACCTCGGCATGCAGGTACTCATCGAAGGCCTGGCGCTCGCCGCCTTCGGCCTCTTCCGCGACGTGTCGACCAACCCGCTGGTCAAGCAACTCCTCGCCTACGTCATGCAGGACGAGGCACGCCATGTCGCCTTCGGACGCCTCGCGTTGAAGGACTACTACGCCGAACTGACCTCCAAGGAGCGCGCCGAGCGCGAGGAGTTCGTCGTGGAGGGCTGCTACCTGCTGCGCGACCGGTTCAAGGGCAAGGAGGTCTACGAACAGCTCGGCCTGCCGCTCGACGAGTGCATGGAGTTCGTCGACAACTCCGAGATGTACCAGCTCTACCAGTCACTGCTGTTCAGCCGCGTGGTGCCCTGCGTGAAGGACATCGGCCTGTGGGGCGGGAAGGTGCGGGAGGCCTACGGCGCGATGGGCATCCTCGACAACGCCAAGGGCGATCTCGAAGCTCTCATGCGCCAGGACGAGGAGATCGCCGAGGCGGTGGACCGAGAGCGCTACGCGAGCGAACTGGCAGTCCGTGAGCGGGAGGTGGACGAGGTGATCGCCCTCGGTGAGGACGGGGACACGCCCGAGTAGGGTCCCCTCATGAGCACACACGAGGAGCGGCGCGGCCCCTTCTGGGACGTCCTGGCCGGCCGGGCACCGGCGCCGGCCGCGGCGAGGACACTGGGCTGGGAGATGATCGCGGTCGATCCCGACCAGGGGACCATCGAGGTGGCGTTCCAGGCCACGGAACAGTTCCTCAACCCGGTGGGGGTCGTCCAGGGCGGATTCCTGGCCGCCATGCTCGACGACACGCTGGGCCCGGCACTGGTGGCGACCCTTCCCGCGGGCCAGTTCGCCCCCACCCTCGACCTTCACGTGCAGTTCCTACGGCCGGCCGGACCGGGCCGACTCGTCGGGCGCGGCCGGGTCGTCCACCGGGGCAACGAGGTGTGCTTCCTGTCGGGCGAACTCCTCAACCCCGACGGCAAGCAGGTCGCGGTGGCCACGGCGACAGCACGTATCAAGACGATGTCCGGCCGCCGCAGCTGACCCGCGACCCCGCAGTTCACGCGCATCCCGAGCGGTCAACTCCCGTAGCGTGTCAGTGGTGTTCGGGCTCCGGCCCCAGCGCCCGCCCGAGCCGCAGATTCCATCGCCCGGACCGTCCGCTGAGGTCGGTCGCGGTCAGTGGTGCCACGTCGAGCCGCCAGAAGGCGGACCCGGCCGCGCCGAGGATCGTGACCGCCAGAGCCCGTACGATCTCCTGCTCGACCACCGCCAGGGTCCTGCCCTCGAACTCCGCCGACGCCTCCAGCCAGCGGGCGGCCCGCTCGCACAAGGTCCGCACCGACTCCCCGCCGTGGGGCGCCGCGTCCGGGTCCGACAGCCAGGACGTCAGCGCGTCCGGCTCCCGGGTCATCACCTCGTCGAGGGTCAGGCCCCGCCAACGGCCCATGTCGAGACCCGCCAACTCCGGCTCCGGCACGGCCGGGAGACCGAGCGCGGACGCCGTTTCGCGGCAGCGCACGGTGGGGGAGACCAGCACCCGGTCGGCCGCCCCGAGCGAGCCGGCGGCGGACTCGGCGCGAGCCGCACCGCTCGGATCGAGCGGGCTGCCGTCGTCGAACCGGGTCTCCCGCAGGGAACGGTTCATCGCCGGCGAGATCAAGGTGATGCGGCTGGTCACTTCGGCGCTCCAGTTCTCCGGGCGGGGGTGGACATCGTCTCGCGTGCACCTCGGGGCCGGGGCGGCCGGGAGGGTGATCCTCCCGGCCGCCCCACCAGCACCGGGTCAGGACCCGGCCAGCTCCTCACGGACCGTGCGGGCCGCGGCGACCAGGTTCTCCAGGGACGCGCGGGTCTCGGGCCAGCCGCGGGTCTTCAGCCCGCAGTCCGGGTTGACCCACAGCCGCTCCGCCGGGATGGCCTCAAGTCCCTTGCGCAGCAAGCCCGCTGCCTCGGCCGTGCTCGGCACGCGCGGGGAGTGGATGTCGTAGACACCCGGTCCCGCCTCGCGCGGATAGCCGTGCTCAGCCAGCTCTCGCGCGACCCGCATGTGCGAGCGGGCCGCCTCCAGGCTGATGACGTCCGCGTCGAGGTCGTCGATGGCCTGCACGATGTCGCCGAACTCGGCGTAGCACATGTGCGTGTGGACCTGCGTCTCCGGACGGACGCCGGCGGTGGTCAGCCGGAACGCCTCCGTGGCCCAGGCGAGATACGCCTCCCGGTCCGCCGCGCGCAGCGGCAGGGTCTCGCGCAGCGCGGGTTCGTCGACCTGGATGACCGAAGTCCCGGCCGCCTCAAGGTCGTTGACCTCCTCGCGCAGGGCGAGGGCGACCTGCCGGGCGGTGTCGCCGAGCGGCTGGTCGTCGCGGACGAAGGACCAGGCGAGCATGGTGACCGGCCCGGTGAGCATGCCCTTGACCGGACGTGAGGTGAGGGACTGGGCGTACGTCGTCCAGCGCACCGTCATCGGTTCGGGGCGGGAGATGTCGCCGGCCAGGATCGGCGGGCGGACGTAACGGGTGCCGTACGACTGGACCCAGCCGTGCTGCGTGGCGAGACAGCCGGTGAGCTGCTCGGCGAAGTACTGGACCATGTCGTTGCGTTCGGGTTCGCCGTGCACGAGGACGTCGAGACCGGTCTTCTCCTGGAAGGAGATGACCTCGCCGATCTCCGCCTTGACGCGCTCCTCGTAACCGGCCGTGTCGATCCGCCGCGCCCTCAAGTCGGCCCGCGCGGTACGCAGTTCGGCGGTCTGCGGGAACGACCCGATCGTGGTCGTCGGCAGCGGCGGCAGCCCGAGACGCGCGCGCTGCGCCGCGGTCCGTTCGTCGTACGGCTGGGAGCGGCGGGCGTCGGCGTCCGTGACCGCGGCGGCCCTGGCCCGTACGGCGGGGTCGCTGGTGAGTGCCGAACCGGCGCGGGAGGCCAGGTCGGCGCGGTTGGCGGCGAGTTCGGCGGCGATCGTGTCGGTGCCCTGGGCCAGGCCCTTGGCGAGCGTGACGATCTCGCCGGTCTTCTGCCGCGCGAACGCGAGCCAGCGCAGGATCTGCGGCTCGATGTCCCGCTCGGCGGCGGCGTCGAGCGGCACGTGGAGCAGGGAGCAGGAGGCGGCGACGTCGACCCGGTCGGCAAGACCGAGCAACGTGCCCAGTGTGGCAAGGGACTTGGTGAGGTCGTCGACCCAGACGTTGCGGCCGTTGACGACCCCTGCGATCAGCCGCTTGCCGGGGAGTCCGCCCACGGCGGCGAGGGCGTCCAGGTTGGCGGCGGCGGACTCGGTGAAGTCGAGTGCGAGGCCCTCCACGGGCGCCTTCGCGAGGACCGGCAGCGCGTCGCCGAGCCGGTCGAAGTAGGAGGCGACCAGGAGCTTCGGCCGGTCGGTGAGGGCGCCGAGGGCGCGGTAGGTGCGGGCGGTGGCGCTCAGTTCGGCCGGGGCGCGGTCCTGGACGAGGGCGGGTTCGTCGAGTTGCACCCACTCCGCGCCCGCCGCGCGCAGGTCGGCGAGGACCTCGGCGTACACGGGCAGCAGCCGGTCCAGGAGGGTCAGCGGATCGAAGTCCGCGGACACCCCGGGCGCGGGCTTGGCGAGCAGGAGGTAGGTGACCGGGCCGACGAGCACCGGGCGGGCGGTCAGGCCCAGGGCGAGGGCCTCCTTCAACTCCGTCACCTGCTTGGTGGAGTCGGTGGTGAAGACGGTGTCCGGGCCCAACTCGGGCACGAGGTAGTGGTAGTTGGTGTCGAACCACTTCGTCATCTCCAGCGGTGCCACGTCCTGCGTGCCGCGTGCCATCGCGAAGTACCCGTCCAGCGCGTCGAGTTCGACGGCGGCGCGGTGCCGTTCGGGGATCGCGCCGACCATGACGCTGGTGTCCAGGACGTGGTCGTAGTACGAGAAGTCGCCGGTCGGTACTTCGTGGATGCCGGCGTCCGCCAGTTGCCGCCAGTTCGCGCGGCGCAGTTCGGCGGCGGTGGTCCGGAGGGCGTCGGCGTCGACGCGGCCCTTCCAGTAGCCCTCGATGGCCTTCTTGAGTTCTCGGCCCCTGCCCTGGCGGGGGTAGCCGTAGACGGTTGCCCGTGCTGCCGCGGCTGCGGACTTCGGTGTCACGGAAATCTCCTTCGCGAGATATCTCCCTGGATCCCGGTGGCGGGACGTGGGCGCGAAGGTTCGTAGACCGGGGGATGGTGACCGCCCGTGTGTACGCCGACCTGCCCACGAGGTCACCGGGATTCCGCGCGCGAATGCTTCGCGTGCGGGCAGGTGGCAGGTCTTCGGACTTGCGGGCACGTCCTCTTTTTGAACCGGAGGACACCTACTGGCCGTCGCTTCCCAGGTCCTGTGTGGGCCCAGTGCGTATGACGGCGGTCGTTCCTGCTTACCGCTGCGGGGCAGTCCCGGAATTTCACCGGGTTCCCTCTTGCGACGCGTCCGTCTGGCTGACGGGGCGAACCAGCTGCGCGGGCCAGCCTACGGGGTAGGGGTCGGATGCGTCGATTTTTGGGTGCCGGCCCGGTGGGGGCTGGTCGCGCCCACGCGGCGGAGCCGCAAATCGATACAGCCCCGCGCCCCTAAAAGCAGGTCGGTTCAGTTGGGCGGGGTGCCGAATGCGCGCAGGATTTGTTCTGCGGCCAGCGTTGCTGTCAACTCGCCGTCCCTGACCTGCTGTTCGAGCACTGGGCCGAGAGCACGTACTGCCGGATCGGAGCGCAGCCTCCCCAAGAGTTCGTCTCGGACCATCGTCCACGTCCAGTCCACCTGCTGCTCGCTGCGCTTCGCAGCCAGGCGGCCGGTGGACTCCAGCAGCGAACGGTGTTGTTCCAGGCGCTCCCAGACCGTGTCCAGGCCGGTGCCCTCGCGCGCGCTGCAGCTCAGTACAGGTGGGGTCCAGGCCGCGTCGGCGGGGTGCATCAGGCGGAGCGCGCCCGCCAACTCCCGTGCCGCGCTCTTCGCATCGCGCTCATGCGGGCCGTCCGCCTTGTTGACGGCGATGACGTCCGCCAGTTCCAGGACGCCCTTCTTGATGCCCTGTAGTTGGTCGCCGGTGCGGGCCAGGGTCAACAGCAGGAAGGAGTCGACCATGTTGGCGACCGCGGTTTCCGACTGGCCTACGCCTACCGTCTCGACGAGGACGACGTCGTAGCCCGCCGCCTCCATCACCACGATGGACTCGCGGGTCGCCTTCGCGACGCCGCCGAGGGTGCCGGCGGTGGGGGAGGGGCGGACGAAGGCGGCCGGGTCTACGGAGAGGCGTTCCATGCGGGTCTTGTCGCCGAGGATCGAGCCGCCCGTCCGTGTGGAGGACGGGTCGACCGCCAGCACCGCGACCCGGAAGCCGAGGGAGGTGAGGAGGGTGCCGAAGGCGTCGATGAACGTCGACTTGCCCACGCCCGGTACGCCGCTGATGCCGATGCGCCGGGCCTGGCCGCTGTGCGGGAGGAGTTCGGTCAGCAACTCCTGGGCCATGACCCGGTGTTGGGGCTTGGTCGACTCGACGAGGGTGATGGCGCGGGCCACCAGGGCCCGCTTGCCGTCTAGTACGCCCTTCACATAGGTGTCGACCTCGATCACAGGGTGTGCCCGAGGTCGGCGGCCAGTCGCCGCACCAGGTCGTGGGCCGCGTCCGGGATCACCGTCCCGGGCGGGAACACGGCCGCCGCGCCCATCTCCAGGAGGGTGGGTACGTCCTGCGGTGGGATCACCCCGCCTACCACGATCATGATGTCCTCGCGGCCCTCCTCGGCGAGGGACTCCTTCAACGCCGGTACGAGGGTGAGGTGTCCGGCGGCGAGGGACGACACTCCGACGATGTGTACGTCGGCCTCCACGGCCTGGCGGGCCACCTCGCCGGGGGTCTGGAACAGCGGGCCGACGTCGACGTCGAAGCCGAGGTCGGCGAAGGCGGTGGCGATCACCTTCTGGCCGCGGTCGTGGCCGTCCTGGCCCATCTTGGCGACCAGGATGCGCGGGCGGCGTCCCTCGGACTCCTCGAACTCGGCCACGAGGGCACGGGTGCGTTCTACGGACGGGGAGTCGCCGGCTTCGGTGCGGTACACACCGGCGATCGTACGGATCTGGCTCGCGTGCCGCCCGTACACCTTCTCCAGCGCGTCGGAGATCTCGCCGACCGTCGCCTTCGCGCGGGCCGCGTTCACCGCCAGCTCCAGGAGATTTCCCGTGCTTTCGGCAGCCCGGGTCAGGGCGTGCAGCGCGTCCTGGGTGGCCTGTTCGTCGCGCTCGGCGCGCAACCGCCGTAGCTTCTCGATCTGTTGGGTGCGTACGGAGGAGTTGTCGACCTTGAGGACGTCGATCTGCTCGTCGGTCTCCACGCGGTACTTGTTGACGCCGATGACCGGCTGACGGCCGGAGTCGATGCGGGCCTGGGTGCGGGCCGCGGCCTCCTCGATGCGCAGCTTGGGGATGCCCGCGTCGATGGCCTTGGCCATGCCGCCCGCCGCCTCGACCTCCTCGATGTGCTGCCAGGCGCGGCGGGCGAGGTCGTAGGTCAGCTTCTCGACGTACGCGCTGCCGCCCCACGGGTCGATCACCCGGGTCGTGCCGGACTCCTGCTGGATCAACAGCTGTGTGTTGCGGGCGATGCGTGCCGAGAAGTCGGTGGGCAGCGCGAGGGCCTCGTCCAGGGCGTTGGTGTGGAGTGACTGGGTGTGGCCCTGGGTTGCCGCCATCGCCTCCACGCAGGTGCGCGTCACGTTGTTGAAGACGTCCTGCGCTGTCAGCGACCAGCCCGAGGTCTGTGAATGGGTGCGCAGGGAGAGGGACTTGGCGTTCTGCGGGTCGAACTGTTTGACCAGTTTCGCCCAGAGGAGGCGGGCTGCCCGCATCTTCGCGATCTCCATGAAGAAGTTCATGCCGATCGCCCAGAAGAAGGACAGCCGGGGCGCGAACGCGTCCACGTCCATCCCCGCCTCCCGGCCCGCCCGGATGTACTCGACCCCGTCCGCGAGGGTGTACGCCAGCTCCAAGTCGGCCGTCGCGCCCGCCTCTTGGATGTGGTAGCCGGAGATGGAGATGGAGTTGTAGCGGGGCATCCGCTGCGAGGTGTAGGCGAAGATGTCGGAGATGATCCGCATCGACGGCTTCGGCGGATAGATGTAGGTGTTGCGGACCATGAACTCTTTGAGGATGTCGTTCTGGATGGTCCCGGCCAACTTCTCGGGCGGTACGCCCTGTTCCTCCGCCGCCACGATGTAGAGGGCCAGTACGGGCAGTACCGCGCCGTTCATCGTCATCGACACGGTCATCTTGTCCAGCGGGATGCCGTCGAAGAGCTGCCGCATGTCGTAGATCGAGTCGATCGCCACGCCTGCCATGCCGACGTCACCGGTCACACGCGGGTGGTCGCTGTCGTACCCCCGGTGCGTGGGCAGGTCGAAGGCGACCGACAGGCCCTTCTGGCCGGCCGCCAGGTTGCGGCGGTAGAAGGCGTTGGACTCCTCGGCCGTGGAGAAACCCGCGTACTGCCGGATCGTCCAGGGCTGGTTGACGTACATCGTCGGGTACGGGCCGCGCAGATACGGCGCGATGCCCGGGTAGGTGCCCAGGAAGTCCAGGCCCTCCAAGTCCCGCCCGGTGTACAGGGGTTTGACGGTGATGCCCTCCGGGGTCTCCCACAGGAGGTCGTCGCCGCCCGCCGCCTTCTTCACGGCGTCGCGCCACTCGTCGGTACCGGCTTCGACGGCCGGGGCCCCCAGCTCGATCCCGGAGAAGTCGGGGATGCGCCCCATCGCTGCCATCAGGACACTCCCATGCGGTCGAGGGTGGCGGAGAGTACGGCTACGGCGTCACAGCCCGCGAAGACGTAGGCGTCGACACCGGAGTACTGCCCGGGGCGGCCCGCGAGGAACACGTGCCCGGCACCGGCCGACCTCAACTCCCCGGCGACCGAAGCCGCTTGCTCCTCGTACAGCGCGTCGCTTGAGCACAGGCAGGCCTCGGTCGCGCCGCTGTCCGTGAACTCGCCCCCGGTGACGGGCTCGATGCCGCCCGCCTGGAACAGGTTCGACGCGAAGGTGAGGCGGGCGGTGTGCGCGGCGGCCGGGCCGAGCGCGGCCAGGAAGATGCGCGGGCGGGAGCCGGTCGCCGCGCGGTGCGCGTCGGAGCGGGCGCGCAGGGCTTCGTACGACTCGTCGCGCCGTACGCGCGGCAGGCCGCCGGACGGGGCTGTGGGGGCGGGGGCGCGCTCCGGGAGGCGTTCGGCGAGGTTCGGGAACTCGCTGACGCCGGTGATGGGTTCGCGGCGCTTGGCGAGGTTCGCGCTGCGGGCCGCCCAGGTCGTGGCGAGGTCCTCGCGGAGGCGGCCCGAGCGCAACGCGGCCGCCTGGCCGCCCTGTTGCTCGATGTGCTGGAAGAACTCCCAGCCCGCGTGGGCGAGTTCGTCCGTGAGGCGCTCCACGTACCAGGAGCCGCCCGCCGGGTCGATCACCCGGTACAGATGCGACTCCTCGACCAGGATCGTCGAGGTGTTGCGGGCGATCCGGCGCGCGAACGCGTCCGGCAGGCCGAGCGCGTGGTCGAAGGGCAGCACGGTGACGGACTCGGCGCCGCCCACCCCGGCGGCCAGCGTCGCGACCGTCGTGCGCAGCATGTTCACCCACGGGTCGCGGCGGGACATCATCACCGGCGAGGTCACCGCGTGCTGCACCTGCCCGCCCGGCGCCCCGCACACCTCGGCCACACGTGCCCACAGCCTGCGCGCGGCACGCAGCTTGGCGATGGTGAGGAACTGGTCGGCCGTCGCCGCGTACCTGAACTCCAGCTGCCCCACGGCCTGTTCGACGCTCAGGCCCGCATCGGTCAGCTCCCGCAGATAGGCCACACCGGTCGCCAGCGAGGCGCCCAGCTCCTGCGCCGCCGAACCGCCGGCCCCGTGGTACGGCAACGCGTCCACGGTCAGCGCGCGCAGCCCCGGGTACCCCTCGGCGCAGCGCCGGGCGAGCGCGGCGACGGGCGCGAAGGGGAAGCCCTCGTTCCCGGTGCGGGCCGCGAAGCCCAGCGGGTCGGCGCCGAGGGTGCCGCGGGCGGCTTCGGGCGCGACGCCCCGCTCCTCGTACAGCCGTAGCAACTCGGCTGCCGCGGGCTCGACTTCGCTTCCCGCGTCGAGGGCGACGGGCGCCAGGTCGAGATAGACGCCGTCGAGGGTGGCGCCGAGGGACGCGACCGGGATGCCGCGCTCGCCCGTGACCAGCCACAGCGAGGTGACGCCGTTCTCCAGGTCGCCGAGGACCGCGGCGTTGTCGCCGGTCGTGTGCTGCTGGCGTACGTCCCAGCCGCCGAGGGTGTTGCCCTCGGCGCGGCCGCCCCGGACGAAGGGGGCGAAACCGGGGAGGCCGGGCTCGGGCGCGGAGTCGTCGGCGGTGTACAGGGGACGGGCACGGAGTCCGTCCTCCAGCGAGGTGGACAGGGCGTCTTCCGCTGCGGCGCCCGAGACTTCCTTGCCCGACTTGCGCAGTACGCCCTCCACCAGGCGTTGCCACTGCTCATGCGTCGCGTCAGGGAACTCGGCGGCCAGCGAGAGCCCGTCGTCGGGCAGGACCGTCATGCTCGGATGCTAGGGCAAAAGCGCAGGTGAGCAGCAGAGGACGTGGCTGTGACCTTGACCTCTCCCCGCGGTCTAGACCAGTTCCGGGCCACGGTGACGTACGGCTTCGCGGTGGCGATCTGCGAGCCGATGTGGCAGTACAGGCCCACGAGTTCGAGGTGCGGCTGGTCGAGGATGCGGGTCACGGCGCGCTGCGCGGAGCCGTCGGTGATCGACAGGCCGAACTTCTGGTCGTCGGTGCCGGTGCGCACCTTGACGTGGGCGCCGGGCACCACGCCGGGCGCCACCCGCACCATCACCCGGGAACAAGCCGCGGAACGGGCCGCGCGGACCCGCGCCGATGACGAGGAGGTCGTCCGGGCGGTCGGCGGTTTCCACGAGGGCGCGGCCCGCCGTACCCCGGACGACCCGACCCTGGAAGGGGACCCCGGGGCCGGTCTCGCCGAAGGTCGCGTCCAGAACGGCGAGGAGTCGGTCGGCGGCGTTCCGTCGGAGGTGGGACATCGGAGGCGCCAACATCGAGTGCCCGTGGGCGAGTTCACCGCCGGGCGGCTCCCGGGCGAGGACGGCCGGCAACTCGGCACCGGTGCGACAGGCCTCCCGCACCGCCCGGTGCAGCGCCGCCAGGCTGCCCGGCGAACCGCTCACTCCGGCCACGGCACGTGCCCGTCCGTCACTGCTCATCGTCGCTCACTCCTCGGCGTACACAGACGTCTGCGTGTCCCATCGAAAGGCCGAAGAGAGCGGACGTACCGCCGTGTTGGCGCTCGTCCGACGCCGGGACGGCGATTCTCGACGCGCCCGTGACGCGGTGCCGGCGGTGGCCGGAAATGGTGCCTCGGCTCCCGCCCGGCCGGCTGGCCGTGTCAACGAGGGGGCGGTACCTGGCAAAGCCCGGGGCAAGAATCGCCCCCGGGAGCCCACACCTCGTGCCGCAATGACCGTCTGGCAACGCACTGTTCACTCGGGGGCCGCCGGGAAGCGCCAATGTGCGGACGTTGTCAGCTCAACTGCTCGCCAGGGAGGGCATCATGACCGCACAGACAGAGACACCGGACGAGTCGACGCAGTCGTCCGAGGGGGTCAGCCGGCGTCACGCGCTGGGAATCCTCGGTACGGCCGGCGCCGGCGCGGCCGTCACCCCCTTGCTGGGAGCAGGCACGGCGCAGGCCGCCCCGCTCGCCGCCCCGGCCCTGCACCTCACCGCGGACTCCTCCGGCGCGACCCCGGTCCAGGGCCTGCACCTCACCTTCGGCGCGGACCCGCGCACCCAGATGAACGTCTCGTGGATCACCGACAAACCGGTGAACAGACCCGTCGTGCGCTACGGCACGCTGGAGCACGGCTTCGGCTCCAGCGCCAACGCCCGCACCGTCACCTACGTCGACGGCACCTCCAGCCGCACCGTCTACGTCCACCACGCCTCCCTGAACCGGCTCACCCCGGACACCGACTACCTCTACCTCGCCACCCACGACGGGGCGACGCCCGACAGCGGCACGTTCCGCACCGCGCCGCGCGGACGCAAGCCGCTCACCTTCACCAGCTTCGGCGACCAGTCCGCCCCGCAGGTCACCTGGGCGGCCAACGGCACGGTCGGCCTCGACGCGAACTCCACCCCCGCGACGAAGGACATCGTCACCGGCATCGAGCAGGTCGCCCCGCTCTTCCACCTCCTCAACGGCGACCTCTGCTACGCCAACCTGGACGTCGACCGGGTGCGCACCTGGAACAACTTCTTCACCAACAACACCCGTTCGGCCCGCTTCCGCCCCTGGATGCCGGCGGCCGGCAACCACGAGATCGAGAAGGCCAACGGCCCGATCGGACTCGGCGCCTACCAGACCTACTTCGCTCTCCCGTCCACCGAGACCGACGCCGAACTCGCGGGCCTCTACTACGCGTTCACGGCCGGCTCGGTCCGGGTCATCGTGCTGCAGAACGACGACAACTGCCTCCAGGACGGCGGTGACGTCTACATCAGCGGCTACTCCGGCGGACGCCAACTCGCCTTCCTTGAGAAGGAGTTGAAGGCGGCCCGGGCCTCGCGCGACACGGACTGGATCGTCGTCGCCATGCACCAGGTCATGGTCAGCTCCACGGACGCGAACGGCGCCGACCTCGGCCTGCGCCAGAAGTACGGCCCCCTGTTCGACCGTTACGGCGTGGACCTGGTCCTGTGCGGCCACGAGCACAACTACGAGCGCTCGCTGGCCGTCCGCGGAGTCGTCAGCGGCACCGAGACGCTGACCCCCAACCCGGTCTCCACGGCCACCGACGACATCGACACCGGCCTCGGCACCGTGCACATGATCCTCGGCGGCGGCGGAGTCTCCGGTACCACGAACCAGAGCTTCTTCAAGGACGGCACCGGCAAGGTGATCACGTCCGTGTCGGCGACCCCCGGTTCCAACGGCAAGCGCACCTCCACCTACACCAAGGAGGAAGCGGTCTGGATCGGCGTCCGGGACACCGAACACCCCTACGGCTTCGCCGCGTTCACCGTCGACCCCGGCGGGCACCCCGGCGACACCACCCGCATGCACGTGACCTACTACAACGTGAACAAGCCGAACGGCGACCTGTCGGTGTTCGAGAACTTCACACTCCACCGCAAGCGCTCCGACGGCCACCGCTAGGGCCCGCTGCGACGGCCTCCGCTAGGGCCCGCTCCGACGGCCACCGCTAGGGCCTAAGAGCGGTCCTCGTCCGGCAACCAGTGCAGGGCGAACCAGAGTTCCATCCGCACGCCGGGGTCCTGCAGGTCCACATCGAGCAGTTCGGCGATCCGTGCCAGACGGTGCCGCACGGTGTTCCGGTGGACGTGCAGGGCCGCCGCCGTACGGTCCCAACTGCCGTGCAGGGTCAGCCAGGTTCGCAGGGTGTCGAGCAGGATCGCGGCGCCCGGAGAAGCGGCCCCGTCGAGCGGGGCGAAGCGGGTGCGGGCCAACTCCCGGGCGTCGGCGGACGGGACGATCCCGTGGACGGTGAGCGGGTCCCCGGTGTCGACGACGGCGGGCACCTGCGCCGCGATCGCGCGTTGCAGGGCCCGTCCGGCCCGCACATCGGCGTGCGCCAGATCCGAGGCGGGCACGGGTGTGCTGAACCCGAGGATCCAGCCCAAGTCGGCTGCCTGCGCGGGCACTTCGGGACGAGCGTCCGGCGCACCGGCGACCAGGGCCTTCAGCTCGGAGCCGTCGATGTACAGGTAGGGCGTCCCCAACGCGGTTCCCAGGGTGGCGAGTTGGGCCGGATCGTCGCCCCGGGCGGAGCGCGGGGACGGGTGCCGACCGTGGACCACGATCCAGTGTCCGGCGTCCTCCGTCGTGTCGGCGGGCGCGAGCGAGGCGGCCACGTCGGCCGGGGCGGCCCCCAGCATCAGCCGTACCAACGCGCCCGCGCTGTGCGTGTCGGTGCCCAGGGCGTGCCGTGGACTGGTGAGCAGGGCCAGCAACACCGCCGCCGTACCGGTGACTTGGCGGTGGACCAGGGTCGGGGCGGTCGTGGCGGCCTGGCCGAGGGCGAGGGCTGTCGCGGTGCCGTCCGCTCCGGGCAGGGTGTGCACGGTCAGATGGGTGCCGCCCTGGTGATCGGCGGCCGCGGCCGGAACGGACCGGCCGGCGGCGCCTGTTCGGACCCGGGCGATCGTGCGCACGGCGAGATCGCGAACCCGCCCGGGTGTCGGAGGCGCGGGCCGGGGACCGGCGCTGAACAGCTCGTTGCCCCGGGCGTCGTGCAGGACCGCCCAGGCGCCGGTGTGCCCGCTGAGCTGGGTGAGCACCGCCCGCAGCGCGTCCGGCCGGGCGGCGGCCGCGGCCAGCGCCGACTGGGCCCGGGAGATCTCGCGCAGCTCACGGTTGCGCACCTCGGCGATCGCCGCGTAGGTGGCCTGCCCGACCGCCACGAACGGAGTGGCGGGCGGCAGCCGTAGAAGAGGAAGCCCATGGCGGTCGCAGGCGGCGACCAGTTCGGGCGGCACCTCGTCGTGCACGGGGACGACACCGAACCCGAGTGCGGTCACCCCGGCGCCGACGACGCGCCGTACGTACGTGTCGATGCCCTCCGCGTCGGCCGGGAGGCGCACGCCCGCGGTGAGGAGCAGCTCGCCGCCGACCAGGTACGGCGACGGGTCCTCGATCTCCGTGGTGCCGACCGTGCTGACCCGGTGCTCCCCGGCGGTCGGCCCCGCGATCTGGCGCAGCTCCAGAGCGGGATCGGTGAGCAGCACGCTCAGCGGCACGGAGGGCTGGTCGGACTCGGTGGATTCGGCGGACTCGGTCATGAGGGGGCATCCTCCCGGCCGGGGGCATCACACACGACTGCCGGATTCATCCAACGGGCACCTCCATATTGGACGATTCCGCCACTACGACGCCAGCGCGTGCGCCGATATCGTCATGCCACTCGCAGGGCACTGTCCCGGCCCGGCCCGCACCCGGTCGCCGACTCTCTCCGAACTCTCCGACCCTCTCCGCTCATTCCGCTTCCGGAGGACTCTGATGACCGTCGACTACTTCGTCATGGCCGCATACCTGCTGGGCATCATCGGCGTGGGCTGGTGGGGCAAGAAACGTGCCGCGTCCAAGAGCGACTTCCTCGTCGCCGGACGGCGGCTGGGCCCGCTCATGTACACCGGCACGATGGCCGCCGTCGTCCTCGGCGGCGCCTCCACCATCGGCGGCGTCCGCCTGGGCTACACCTACGGCATCTCCGGCGCCGCCATGGTCTTCGCGATCGGCCTCGGACTGCTGGCCCTGTCGGTCTTCTTCTCCGCCCGCATCGCCCGCCTCAAGGTCTACACCGTCGCCGAGATGCTCTCCCTGCGCTACGGCGACACCGCGGCCGTGATCTCCGGCGTGGTGATGTGGATCTACACGCTGATGCTGGTGGTGACCTCGACGATCGCGTACGCCAGCGTCTTCGACGTCCTGTTCGACGTGCCGCGCTGGGTCGCGGTGGTCATCGGCGGCACGATCGTCGTCGGCTACTCCGCGCTCGGCGGCATGTGGTCCATCACCCTCACCGACATGGTGCAGTTCGTGGTCAAGAGCCTCGGTGTGCTGGTCCTGCTGCTGCCCATCGCCGTGGTCCGGGCGGGCGGCTTCGCCGAGATGGCGGACAAACTGCCGGACGGCTACTTCTCCCCGACCTCCATAGGCGGCCAGACCATCGTCACCTTCGTGCTGATCTACACCTTCGGCATGCTCATCGGACAGGACATCTGGCAGCGGGTGTTCACCGCCCGCTCCGACAGAGTCGCCTCCTGGGGCGGCACGGTCGCCGGCGTCTACTGCCTGGTCTACGCCCTGGCAGGCGCCGTCATCGGCATGGCCACCAAGTCCCTCTACCCTCAACTCGCCAGCGCCGACGACGCGTTCGCGACGATCGTCCGGCACGCCCTGCCCACCGGCGTCCGGGGCCTGGTCCTGGCCGCCGCGCTCTCCGCGATGATGTCCACGGCGAGCGGCGCCCTGATCGCCTCGGCGACCGTCGCCAACAACGACATCTGGGCGCGGCTGAGCCGCCGTACGGTCACCGGTCCGAAGGACGACGGGACAGGCGCGCAGGACGACGAGATCGGCTCGAACCGGCTCGCGATCGTCGTCCTCGGGGTCGCGGCCATGGGCATCGCCTGCGCCCTCGGCGACGTCATCGAAGCCCTCACCGTCGCCTACAACCTGCTCGTCGGCGGCCTGTTGGTGCCCATCCTCGGCGGCCTCGTCTGGAAGCGCGGCAACCTCCCCGGCGCCATGGCCTCGATGATCGCGGGCGGCACCACGGTGATCGTCCTCATGGTGACCGACGGCCTCCTCGCCAACGAGCCGATCTACTACGGCCTGTTGGCCGGCCTGGTCACCTACGTCGCCGTCAGCCTCCTCACCAAGCCGACGGAGGAAGCCGTGGTCGAGGCCTGGCACCGCCGCCTGGCAGGCGAACAGGCCGTCGCCGCACCGGAGTTGAGCGTGGTCTGACCCGCTGTTCTGGTAGCGCCCACCCGCACCCGCACGTGCCGTATCTCATCGAAAGGTCCCCATGTACGCCACCACTGTCTCCTCGGAAGAACTCCGGCTGCGCCGCGAACTCGCCGCGGTCTACCGGCTCGTGGCGCACTTCCGGATGACCGACCTGATCTTCACGCACATCTCGGTCCGCCTCCCGGGCCCCGAACACCACTTCCTGATCAACCCCTACGGCCTCCTCTTCGAGGAGATCACCGCGTCGAACCTCGTCAGGATCGACCTCTCCGGCCGCGCCGTCGAGGACTCCCCGCACCCGGTCAACCCGGCCGGCTTCGTCATCCACAGCGCCGTCCACGCCGCCCGCCCCGACGCCCAGTGCGTCCTGCACACCCACACCAGGGCGGGCTGCGCGGTCGCCGCCCAGAAGCACGGCCTGCTCCCGCTCAACCAGATATCCATGGAGTTCTACGGCAGGCTCGGCTACCACGACTACGAAGGCGTCGCCCTCAACCTCGCCGAACAACGCCGCCTGGTCGCCGACCTGGGCCGCCACCCCGCGATGATCCTCCGCAACCACGGCCTGCTCACCGTGGGAGAGACCCCGGCGCAGGCGTTCCTGCGCATGTACTACCTGGACAAGGCCTGCGAGATCCAGACCACGGTCGCGGCGGCGGGCACCCAGCTGGTCGTCCCCAGCCCCGACGTCTGCGAGCTGACCGCCCGTCAACTCGCCGGTGAGGACGACAGTTCGGACCTCCAGGACGACAAGGCGTACGAGTTCGCGTGGGCGGCGCTGCTCCGGCTCGTGGAGCGCGTCGCCCCCGACTACAAGGACTGAGGGTCAGCCCGTCGCGGCGGCCTTTTCTCCGGTCGGGGTCACGGCGTGCCAGGCGCCGTCCTTGCCCTGGCCGTTCGCCTGGCCGGCCGCCGTGTCGCCGATGTACCGGTACAACGGCCAGCCGGCGAGGGTGAGTTGCGGCTTGCCGTCGCGGTGGACCGTGCCGAGGAGGCTCCGCCCCACTCCCGACGTCTGTACGGACTCCGGCACGATCACCGGTATCCACGTCTTCACGCACGCACCGGAGCACGTCCACTTGGAGGGGTTCGACTCGTCCTTGTCGTAGCGGTAGAGGGTCATCCCGTTGGTGTCGGTGACCACGGGGCCCACACCCTCGACCGTCCTGGCCGACACGGTGAACGCCGTGGCCGTGGCACCCGGCGTCGAGGCGACCGGCGCGGGGCTCGTGGGAGCCGACGCGGCCACCGTCTCCGCGCTGCCGGAACCGGCGCTGTCCGAGGAACTGCACGCCCCCAGCAACAGCGTGGAGGCGAGGCCTGCGACGAGGCTCAGGACAATGCGTCGCGGGATCAAGGAGATGCCCTTCGTCGGGAGTCGTACGTACTGCCTGTTCGCCCTCCCCATACGGCTGCCGACCCCGCCCCTCTCAGCCGGGCATCGCACATGACTCACTCTTGACCACCCACGCTCCGGAACGGGGTGTAACCCGGATCACAGCCCCGAAGTGCAGCGAGGTACGGGGTCTACGGCCTTTCTCTCTGTGTAAGGGGCTTGCCCGCAACGGGGACGGTGGACGGTACGGATGGAACAGAGTCGGGCCGACGGGTTCGACGGGTTCGTGGCAGCACGCTGGTCGGCGTTGTTCCATCTGGCCTGTCTGCTCGTGGGAGGTGATCGGCACCGCGCCGAGGACCTCCTCCAGGAGGCCATGGTCAAGCTCTGGTTCGCCTGGCCGAGAATCGCGGAGGAGGCACCGGAGCCGTACGTCCGCAAGATCCTGGCGCGGGCGGCGGCCCGTTCCGCGCGGCGACGCTGGTGGGGCGAGCGCCCGGTCGAGCAGCTGCCCGACCGCGCCGAGGCCGGGGACGTGTCCGCCGCGGTGGCGGAGCGCTCGCGGCTGGAGGCGGCGCTGGCCCAACTGCCGCCCGCGCAACGGGCCGCCGTGGTCCTGCGCTACTACCAGGACCTGCCCGACAGGCAGGTCGCCGAAGTGCTGGGGTGTCCGGTCGGCACCGCCCGGTCCCATGCGTCACGGGGCGTGGCGCGGCTGCGCCGGATCCTTGGCGATGTCATCGAACCGGTGGGATGAGGGGGAGTTGATGGACCACTTCGACCACGGCGATCAGTTCGACGGCACTGATCAGTTCGACGGCAGTGATCGGTTCCACGGCAGTGACCGGTTCGACCAGGGCGATCACTTCGATCGCTTCGAGCGGGAGCTCGCGCGGATGATGCGCGACACCCAGGAGACGACCCTCTTCGAACCCAGGCACCGGACCCGACTCCACTCCGGTGTACGGGCCAGGCGCCGTGTCCGCGCGGCACAGAAAGTGGTCGGCTCCGCCCTGGCCCTCGCCGGGATCGGCCTCGGTTTCTTCCTGCTGCCCCACGACCGGGTGGACGACAGACCGCAGGCCCCGCTGCCCGGAACGGCCGTGACCCCGACGCTCCCGACCGCCACCCCGACCCGCACACCGGACACGCCCCCGAGCGCCACCACGAGCCCGACACCCACACGAACCACTCTGCCGCCCACCACCCCGAGCTCGACCCCGACCGGGAGTTCGACCACCTCGTCCTCGGACCCGACCACGACCGACACGGCCCCGCCGCCCTCCAGCACGGGGACGGCCAACACGTCCACGGGGCACGGCACTTCGACGAGTTCGGCCACGACACCGCCGGCGACGGGGGCGGCGACGGAGTCGTCCGCGACCGTGGGCCCGACCGGCTCCGGCTGACCCGTCCCGCCCGGGACCACCCCAACCCGTAAGCCCCAGCTGCGGCATGGCGCCCGCAGGCGATCCCGCACGCCCTGCGGCAGTCCACAGACCAGGACAGAACATGACGATACTGACGAGCCAGACGGGTGCGACGAGCCGACTACCGCTCCGCACACCGGTGTCGGCACACCACCGCGAGCCGGTCCTCGACGTGGTCGTCCCCGTGTTCAACGAGGAGAAGGACCTCGAACCGAGCGTACGGCGGCTGCACGCACACCTGTCGGAGACGTTCCCGTACCCGTTCCGCATCACGGTCGCGGACAACGCCAGCACGGACGAGACCCCGCGCATAGCGGCCCAACTAGCCGCCGAACTATCCGAGTTGGAGTGGCTACGGCTCGCCGAGAAGGGCCGGGGACGGGCGCTGCGCGTGGCCTGGTCCGGGTCACGGGCGCCCGTGCTCGCCTACGTCGACGTGGACCTGTCGACCGACCTCGCGGCGCTCCTCCCGCTGGTCGCCCCGCTGATCTCCGGCCACTCCGACATCGCGATCGGCACCCGGCTGGCCCGCGGCTCCCGGGTGGTGCGCGGCCCCAAGCGGGAGGCCATCTCCCGTTGCTACAACGCCCTGTTGCGCTCTACCCTCGCCGTCGGCTTCTCGGACGCGCAGTGCGGTTTCAAGGCGGTACGGCGCGATGTCGCCGAGCGGCTGCTGCCCCTGGTCAAGGACTCGGGGTGGTTCTTCGACACCGAACTGCTGGTGATCGCCGAACGGGCCGGACTGCGCATCCACGAAGTACCGGTCGACTGGGTGGACGACCCCGACAGCCGGGTCGACATCCTCGCCACGGCACTGGCCGACCTGCGCGGAATCGCCCGCATAGGACGGGAGTTGGCCCGCGGCACGCTCCCGACGGCGGGCCTGCGCCGGGCCTCCGCCGACGGCTCGCACCCGGCCGGCCTGGCCGCCCAACTCCTGCGGTTCGCCGCCGTGGGAGCGGCAAGCTCCGTCGGATACGTGCTGCTGTACGTCGCGTTGCGCCCGACGACGGGCGGACAGGCCGCCAACGCGCTCGCCCTGCTGCTCTGCGCCCTCGCCAACACGGCCGCGAACCGCCGCCTGACCTTCGGACTGCGCGGCCGAGTCGGCGCCCTCCGCCACCAGGCCCAGGGCTTCCTCGTCTTCACGGTCGGCCTGGCCCTCACCAGCGGCTCCCTGGCCCTCCTGCACCACACCACCCCAACTCCCGCGCGCACCACGGAGGTCGGGGTCCTGGTCGCCGCCAACCTGGCCGCAACTCTCGTACGGTTCCTGCTCTTTCGGGCCTGGGTGTTCCCGGCCGGGCGCCGCGGCGGGGCGGAGGCGACGACGACATGAGCGATACGACGACGCTGCCCCCGCCCGTCGCAGAGACCACAACTGACCTGCCTCACAGGGACGTTGGTGAGTCCCTGCGCCGCACGGCCCGCCACTACGGCCCGGTGCTCGCGCAGTACGGCGTGCTGAAGCTCATCGGCTTCTCCGTGTTCATGTACCTGCTGGACTCCGACGGCGGCTTCCGGACGAGGAACCCGCGCTTCGGCGGCGGCGCCCACGCCTGGGACGTACTCGCCACATGGGACGGCTGGTGGTACCAGCAGATAGCCGCACACGGCTACCACCCCGCGCTCGTCCAAGTCCCCGGCGCCACCGGCCTGATCACCCTCGAAGGCAACTCGGCGGCCTTCTTCCCCCTCTACCCGGCGACGATGCGACTCGTCTCCGACGCCACGGGCCTGGGTCTGTACGGCTCCGGGATGCTGGTGTCGGTCGTGGCATCGTTCGCGGCGTCGCTCGGCATCTACGCCGTGACGGCCCGGTTCGGGGGCAGACGAGCCGGGTTGGCCGCTGCCGGCCTCTGGGCGGTCTGGCCCGGCTCCGGCGTGGAGTGGTCGGCGTATTCGGAGTCCCTCTACATCGCCCTCGCGGTCTGGGCCTGCCACGCCGTCATGACCGACCGCTGGCTCACCGCGGGCGTCCTCACCTTCGCCGCCGGCCTCAACCGCCCGACGGCCGCGGCGCTCATCGCCGCCCTCGCCGTCGCCGCGCTGCAGACGCTCCACCGCCGCCGGGAGAACCTCGCGGGCCCATGGATCGCGATGGCGATCGCACCACTCGGCCTGATCGGCTACCTCCTCTGGGTCGGCAACCAAATGGGCGACCTGGCAGGCTACTTCAAGCTCCAGAGCGGCGCCTGGGCGCACAGCTTCGACTACGGCAAGCACACCGTCGACGTCTTCAGCTCCATGGCGGTCGGCCACTTCGACTACCTGTTCGCGTACCCCTTCGAGGACATCATCGGCGTGGCCGTCGTCCTCCTGGCCGCACTCCTGATCCCCCTCCTGATCCGCCTGCGACCACCGGCCGTCCTGACCGTCTACACCCTGCTCACCCTCGCCCTGGTCCTGGGCAGCCAGCAGATCTTCGGCAACGTCTCCCGCTATCTCCTCCCGTGCTTCCCCCTCTTCATCCCGCTGGCCGTCAGGCTCCGCACCCTCCAACTACCCGTGCTGTACCTGCTGTTGGGGATCGCAGCGGTCGCGTCGGGGTCGTATGCCGGGTATGTGTTGTTCGAGGTGGGGGTGCCGTAGGCGCGCGCTCGGTTCCGTGCTGTTCTGATGCCCTCGGCCGCGGAGCAGGGGCATCACGGGGTCGCGGCCTGCCCTGCCCCGCGTTGATGTCCGGACGGGAAGTCGGGCTTGGGGGGTGTCAGTTGGCGATGACCGCGAAGGCCTCCGCGATGGCCCGCCCGATGTTGCTGGTCGCACCGGCGACGTGGGCGGTCTTGCCCTGAAGGCGCATCGACGTGATCCACTCCGTTGCTTCATGCCGGGCGCTCCGCGATGAACCCGCACGGCTGTAGTGCGGGTTGCCTTCGGCGGGACCGGGGCTGCTCCGGCTGTCAGGGCGCGGGTGCCGGTGTCGGTTGGCAGACCGGTCCACTCACAGGGCTGCCCGAGGCCGGAGTCGGCATGGCGGGAGCTGAGGCACTCGTGGAACACCCGCAGGCGCCCTCGTCGGCGCGCTGCTGTCCAGCGGCCGTGACGTCGCCGACGCACTCGCCGCCCTGGCAGCGCTCGGACAGCGCATCGACCCCGACGGCCTGGCGGCAGGCTCTGAACCTTTCTCGCCGCCGCGAGCACAGCATCGAACCGATGGTGCGGGGTCAGCGCAGCGGCAGGCTTTCGAGGGTGAAGACCGGGCTGGTCAGCGGATCGCCGTAAAGGAAGGTGTCCATCTGGGAGTTGGTCACCAGCAGCCGGTCTCCGATGACGGCGACGCCGGTGGTGGTGTCGGCCCCGGGGTAGGTGCGGGCGGAGACGACGGTGGCCCGGGTGCCGTCGCCGGACAGCCGGACGGCGTCGACCTCGTTGTTCACGGAACGGGCGATGTACAGGGTGTTCCCTCGCCGTGCCATCCCGTCGGCGCTCGTCAGGGCCGGTGCGGCGATCCTGTGGATCTCGCCGGTGGCGAGGGTGAGGCGGTAGAGCGCGCCGCTGTACCAGTAGCCGATGATCAGCGACTTGCCGTCGGGGGTGGTGACGATGCCGTTGCCGTTGGACTGGCCGGCCACGTAGTCCGGCAGGAGGTGGGCCACCTCCAGGGTCCGATGGGCGCCGGTGGCGGGGGCGTTCACCTCGGCGGCCGGAATCCGGTAGACGACGGCGCGGAAGGAATCGGTGATGAAGACGTCCCCGTCGGGGGCGACGGTCTCGTCGTTGACGAGGGTCGACCCGCCCGTGTCGGGGACGGTGTAGGAGGAGACGAGTTTCCCGGTGTTCGTGTAGACGAAGAAGCGCCCGGTGAAGGCGCCGGCGACCAGGAGGCGGTTGCCGGTGGTCTTGATCCCGGTGGCCTGGGTACGGCCGTCCTGACCGCCCGGCAGGAAGGGTTCCAGCGTCTTCGCCCCCGGGCGCCCGCGGTAGACGGTGCCGTCGGCGATGCCGGCGGTGTAGACGTAGTTGTGGTCGGCCGCGACGCTCTCGGGGAAGGCCCGGCTGCCGTCGACCGTGATCGTGTGGCCGTCGCCCTCGCGGTCATGGATCGGTGCGGCGATGGCGGGAAGCGTGAGGGCGGCCAGGGCGGCGGACGTCGCGGTGAGGGTGAGGAGCGCGGACTGCCAAGTGGCGTGCGCGGTGGTGCGGGTGGACATCGTGAAGGACCTTTCCCCGGGTGACCGGGAGGGACATGGGCACGTGGAAAAAGCGAGTCAGTGGTCGTAGGCGCCCGTCAGTACAGCGCGTCGGCGATCGCGTCGGCCGGCGGCGTGGTCGGCCGTCCGATCAGGCGCCGCAGGTCACCGGAAGCGGTGAACAACTCGCCGCGACTCATGCCGAGGTCGGCGTCGACGAGGACGTGCGCCAGCTCGGCGGGCACGCCGGCACCGGTCAGCACCTGGGCGAGCCCGTCGGCCGGGAGGTCGGTGTACGTGATCTGCTTCCCGCTGGCGGCCGAGATGGCCCCGGCGAACTCGGCCAGGGTGAACGCCTCGTCGCCGCCCAGCTCGTACACCTCGCCGGCATGGCCCTCGGTGGTCAGTACGACCGCGGCGGCGTCGGCGTAGTCGGCGCGGGCCGCGGCGCTGATCCTGCCCTGGCCGGCCGAACCGACGACGGCTCCGTTGCGCAGTACCAGCGGGAGTTGGGCGGTGTAGTTCTCCAGGTACCAGCTGTTGCGCAGCATCACGCTGGGGACCGCGCGCTCCCTCAGGTACTCCTCCGTGGCGCGATGGGTGGAGGCGAGGACGGTGGTGGCCCTGTCCGCGTGCGACATGCTCGTGTACGCCACCAGCGACACGCCTGCCGCCACTGCGGCGTCGATGGCGCGGCGGTGGTTGGCGACCCGCTCGTCCACGACCGTGGTCGAGATCAGCAGCAGCTTGTCCGCGCCCTCGAAGGCCGCCGCGAGACTGTCCGGCTCCGCGAAGTCGGCCCGGCGCACCACGACGCCGCGGTCGGCGAAGTCCTTGATCCTGGTGACGTCACGGCTGGTCGCGACGATGTCGGAGGCCGGCACTCCGCGGGCCAGCAGCGCTTCGACGGTGAGCCTGCCCAGCTGACCGGAGGCTCCGGTGACAACGATCGACATGGAGATCACCCCTTCCTGCCGCAGACCTCCCGCGGCACGAAACCCAGGGTGACCTGGTCACTCTCTTTTGGTAAGGAGCCACTTCGCGGTAAGGTGGCCACCCGGAGGAAAGTATCGAGGTGAGCAGTGTGGCGACCGCCGAGGGCGTGACCGAGCCCACACCGTCATGGGACCCGTACGCGCGTGGCTGCCCTTCGCGTGACGTGCTCGACCAGATCGGCAGCAAGTGGGCGGTTCTCGTGCTGGGCGAACTCGGCAGGCACGGGGCATGCCGGTTCACCCAGCTGCGGCAGCGGCTGGCGGGAGTGAGCGAGAAGATGCTCACCCAGACGCTGCGCACCCTCGAACGCGACGGACTGGTCCTGCGGACGGCGTACCCGGAGGTGCCGACCCGCGTGGAGTACGAGTTGACCCCGCTCGGCCAGACGCTGCGAGGTCCCCTGAGGGCGCTCACGGAGTGGTCGGTGGGGCACATCGAGGAAGTCCTCGCCGCCCGTGAGGAGTACGACGGCCGCGCCGGAAAACGCTAGTACGGCAACGATCTTTGTGCTCATGAGTTGGGGCAGGTCGGCGGGCCGACATTCACCGCTTCGCACACCCGCCGTCGATTTGGAGTGGCAGAACTCCGCAACCGTGGGTACGGCGCAGGCCGCGGGCAGGTCAGTGTGCCGAGCAACCTCAGGCCCGACATGCCCAGTTGGCGGCGAATGCTGCGCTGACTCGGTACCAGTTCATGCTGGACACGCTGGCCGACCCCGCGGCGCCTTGGCGGAAGGCGGAAGGCGGAAGGCGGAAGGCGGAAGGCGGAAGGCGGAAGCGGTGGCGTCGGCGGGCGGTTGCGCAGTGCCGGCACCGACTGCGTCCAACTGATGCCGTCGGTGATGCTTGGAATCCGGGATGGTGCCCGCGGGGTGCCCCCGCGATCCGTCCGAGGTTGCCGAGGCGATTGCCTGGTTGCTTTCGCCCGCCGCGTCGTTCGTCAACGGTGCAGCACTCACGGTGGACGGCGGGATCGGCACGCGCCCTGGGAACGGTGGCGTTCGACTTCGACCTGGAGCGCCCCGACGGCGGTCGATGACCAACGGAGCCGCGGGGCACCGGCTCGTGCGGCCGAACCCGTGCTCAACTCTCCGTCACCTGTGCGGGATTGAGGTCGACGTCCGCAGACGCTGATCGATACGCCTTGGCCATCCGGAGCAGGAAGGCCTTTTCACCTGCGAGATCCGTACTTCCGGCCGAGCTGAAGTTCAACGTGTGGTGCGTCTGGGCAAGGCCCCGGAATCTTGCGTCCCGTGCGCTCTTGACGACACCGGCCAGATTCTCCCCAGCGGCTTCGGAGGCGCCGCCGGAGCCCGCTGCTCGGGCCGCAGCCACTCCCAGGAGTGCCTCCCAGGGTGATTACTCAGAGCCAGTCTTTCCGCTTGAAGATGACGTACAAACTGGTACATACGACCGCCATCAGGATGATCGCGAAGGGATACCCGAGCACCCAGTGCAACTCCGGCATCCGATCGAAGTTCATCCCGTAGATCGTCCCGACCAACGTCGGCGCGAACAAAATCGCCGCCCACGACGAAATCTTCTTGATCTCCTCGTTCTGCTCGAACCCCGCCTCCGCCAACGCCCGCATCTCCGCGTTCTGTTGCTGGGTGACCAGGGTCGCGTTCACTGTCAGGATGTCCGTGAGCGCCTGGCGGAAGCCGTCGACTTGTTCGCTGGTGTGGGTGACGTGGTCGGCCACGTCGCGGAGGTAGCGCTGGAGTTCCTCGTCGGTGCCGTACTTCGCGAAGCCCGCCATCAGGCTGTGCAGCATGCCCACGAGGGGGCGGGTGGCGCGCTGGAACTCGACCATTTCGCGGGAGAGTTCGTAGATGCGGCGGGAGACCTGCGGTTCGCTGCGGAAGACCTCCGTCTCGATCTCGTCGATGTCGATCTGGACGCCGGTGACGACGGGCGCGTAGCCGTCGACGACCGCGTCGAGGATGGCGTACAGCACCGCCTCGGGGCCGAGTCTCAGCAACTCCGGGGATTCCTCCATGCGTTGGCGGACCGACGACAGGTCGGGAGCCGCGCCGTGCCGGACCGTGATCACGAAGTCCGGGCCCACGAAGACGTGCAGCTCGCCGAAGTCGACCTCCTCCGTCGTGTCCAAGTAGCGGGCCGCGCTCAGGACCACGAACAGTGTTTCGCCGTAGCGCTCCAGTTTCGGGCGCTGGTGGGCCTCCATCGCGTCCTCGACGGCCAGCGGGTGGAGGTCGAACTCCGCCGCCAGGGAGAGGAGTTCACCTTCGGTGGGGCGGGCGAGGCCGATCCAGGCCATGCCGGACGGCTGTTCGCGCAGCTCGCGGAACGTGTCGGCGAGGGTGTCCGGTGCCGAGACGCGCACGCCGTCCCGGTACATGGCGGCCTGGACGACGCTGCCCGCGTCGGACGGTTCCGAGGGGGACGCGTCGGCGGTGGACGCCGGGGGCT